>JAUSDH010000298.1 GCA_030650655.1 Candidatus Brocadiaceae bacterium | reverse complement strand
TTTATCGCTGATAGCCTTTCCACAAGCTGCGCATTTCGTTTCGGCCTTTTCATCAGCCGAAGCTTGCTTTGTGCCACAACAATCAGAACCGGCAATAGCCGTAGTAACAGTATAAGAGGCCACCGAAAGTAAAGCCACTGTGGCAACACCTGCAAAATACCCAATCCGTTTCATACATCAACTCCTTTCACATAAATATTTGGTTATACAATAAATACACATAATATAATGTTAACAAATATTCCTTAAGAGGCAATTACAAAACTTGAATGAGTGTAAGTTGTAAGCATGTAAATTCCACGAATGAAATATAATTACACATTGTTAATAAATACAGCGAAAGTATGAGTTCCAACACGACCTTGGCGGGAATAGCTACTGTCATTAGGACTTAGATATCAATTGTTGTTTTTTCCGCGTTTTGTATGTAAAGTCCAATCTCTCTGTGGTTGTCTAAAATCAGGTCTGCTTCCTTGAGGCATTCCTGGCCAAGGTAGGAGGTGACGGCTATACATCTCAAACCAGCGCTTTTTGCTGAACGTATGCCAAGCGGTGCATTTTCTATAACAAGACAACGGTCCTTTGATACACCAAGCCTCTCAACAGCTTTCAGATAAGGTTCTGGAGACGGTTTGCATATTTTGGTCTCTTCTCCATCAACAACGACGTGAAAGGTATCCGGAAAGAAGGTGTTTAGTGTCTCATGAACGGTACTCCGATTCGAGCCAGAGACGACTGCAAGCTTATACTTTGGTTTGAGTGTTTCAAGGAGTTCTCTTATGCCGTCAAATGGCTTCACCCGTGCTATCTGTCCAAAGATCGTTAATTTTTTACTGCCAATATCTTGTACATCCTCTTCCGTTGGAATGCGGCCGAATTGCCTGAGTATGATATCAATCACCTGCCGGTAATTTGCACCTTCAAGTTCGTAGATAATTTTCTTGTCGATACTGATACCCACCGTCTTCAGCGCAACATCCCATGCCTCTGCGTGGTAATGCATGGAATCTACAAGTACGCCGTCCATATCAAATATTATTGCCTGCATCAGTGTCTTAATATTCCTTCCTAACAGAATTAACTCAATTTCGTAATTTCAAATAGCCACTAAGACACGAATTTTCTCTTTGTGACTTGGCATCTTCGTGGCATAAACGAAGTAAGAAACTCTTATATCTGACCTCTCAACTTTGCCCAGGTGAGGCCTAAATATTCGTAGATAACACCTTCAGCCTTGCGTAATCCTCTTGAACCGGGGAAAAAGGAACCGGGGCTAATACTTTGGCTTCTTACAATCGAATAACCAGTAGGAGCCGGGATTGGTTGCATCCCCAATTTCTTAAACATGCCCATTGAGCGCGGCATGTGTGAGGCGGAAGTGACCAGAATAAATTTGTCGTTTCCAACAATTGATCTAATGATTCGGGCTTCATCTATGGTATCTTTTGATTCTGATTCCAAAATCAAATCTTCCTGCTTTACACCTATAGATTTCGCAACTTCGGCCATGGTTTCTGCCCCGGGAACTGGATCAAAAACCTTTCCCTCTGACAAAATTAGCTTGCTTCCTGGTATCTGATTATGGAGTCGAATTGCTTCTATAAGCCGAACTAAAGACGCCTCTGAGAGTTGACTGGTAATGGGAATTTTTGGGTCAGATATGTGGCCTCCACCTAAAACGACAATCCACCTGACCTGTGGTACCCCCTCATCAGGCACAAAATCGGATGCTGCTGTTGTGATAAGCGGTGGATACTGATATTCTAATCGCCTGAGGAATGTATTCGAAAGAGCAGGATAGCTCAGGAGTGTAAACAAAATTACTCCAATTGTAATAATAATCTTTCCTGCCTTTTGTTTCCGCGTAAACAGAAGCAGCAGCAATCCCACGATCAAGATTTCCAAACATAACGGTACAGGAAAAAACAATTGACCAATAATTTTTTTTAGGATAAACATCTTTTACTCCCTTTGCTATTTTTTGCCAATAAATAAGGCTGAACCGGACTGAAGGTCAATCTTTCTTATCTGTTTAAAACCCACATCTACAAGCCATTTCCTATATTCAGATTCGCTGTAAGACGCCCCTTCCTGTGTGCCGATGAGCATATTCAAGCTGAAAAGGGCGGCAAATTGTGGCCGTGTTTTGGTCTCATCCAACACAAATTCGTGAATAATGACCCGGCCGCCTTCTCTCAAGGCATCCCGGCATTTCCTGAGTATTTTCACGTTGTTCGCAGGGTTATAAATATGCAGGATGTTTGAAACAAGGATAGCGTCATACTCATTCATTCCGAAGGAATCCTCTAAACAATTACCTGCCTGGACAGAGACTCGCTCTTCCCTGCTGGAAGCCTTAATAAATTCCTGGGTAAGCTTGGTTACATGTTCCAGATCAAATACAACGGCATGAAGCTGCGGATTGGCCTTTGCAAATGCAATTGCGTACGTACCAGGACCGCCTGCCAGGTCTAATAATCTTCTTGCTCCCTTTAAATCAATTATGCTGCACAGTTCATCTGCCTTTACAGAGGCGATATTGTGCATGGCCGTGATGAAATCTCTTGCATCGTGAGGGTCTACTTCTTCAGGTAAATCCTTCAATGAAACGGCCTTTCCTGTTTCAATGGTCTCCCGCAGCATTGTCCAGTTGTCCATTATGTTGTGGGCGTGATGGACAGCATCTCCCAAATAAAGCGGTTTCCCCTTGATTAAATGAAGGTTTGAAACAGGAGAATTTTTGTAATGGTTTTTTTGCCTGGTAAGTAATTTAAGAGAAACGAGGGCATTCAGGATCATCTCCGTGGCGCGTTCATTGGCGTGAATGGACTTTGAAATACCTCTAGCAGTAACTTTGCCTTTGCCAATAATGGTAAATATATCAAATTCTACTGCCGTAAACAGGATACATGATTTCCAGTATCCAAAACCGAGTTGGAATATGTAGTCAGCGTTTGCAGTGTTCGTGTTGGCCATAAATATTAGTACCTCAAGTCAATGAAAGCCTGTTATTATCAGGAGAAGCATTTTAACAACAGCCTGCCCCTCTGTAAAATAATATTATAAATGATCATCATTACGTTCAGGAATGGTTACCGATAGCTGATTGTTTGCAAAAATTGTCTCCACTTCATGCGCAAGCTTCTGGCTGGTATCTCTAATTGCGTCAGGATTATCAAGGATTCTCTTCGCTTCAAAGCCGCATAGGGTTTTCTCAAATATGGTAGCCAGGGCAGTATTTATCGTATTTAAACTTGATTCATTGCCCGCATTGGACGCATTATTTTCACAGGTAAAGGTTTTTGGGAGCAGAGATAAGGCAGTCCTGCAAACATGAGAAATAACGATTGAAAAAGCCTCTGCTTTCGGGTCTTTTATTTTATAAAATATTTCATAATTTGTAAAAGCAGCGTCCTGGCAGGCTGAATCATGTACCATTGACTGATAGTCAGGCGTCCCCTCAAAAATGGTCTGACGGTGATGCAGCAGGTGCGCGGTCACGGTAGGGTTGGCCATGATACCCATCTCCTGTAAAAATTCGAAATTATTTCGGACACTTTCCAGTGTGGAATTGGGTTCGAACATAATAAAACCGAAGGTAGGTTCGATCCCATAATCCCGCAGCAATTGAATAGCCTGTTTATTTTCGTCAACGGTAGTGTGTTTTTTGAATCGTTTCAACGATGCGGCATCTCCGCTCTCTAAACCAATGAAGACGTTGGTAAGACCTGCTATAACAAGCCTTGAGATTGAATATTCTTCGATATCGTTTGCGCGGCACTCAAAACCAAAACGGATGTTCAAGTCATGGGCAAGAATAAGTTCTGCCAGGGTAACAGCCCGTTCCTTACCAGGTTTTCCAGGACCAAAGAAATTGGCGTCTGAAAAGTAGAAGTTCTCGATAGAATGCTCCGTGTGTAATTTGAGAATCTCGTCAAATATATTCTTTGCGCTTCTGCCACGCCATAAGTTCGTTTGCATATAAAAGGGATTCAGGTAGCAAAAGGTACAATGCCCATAACATCCACGGCTTCCCTGTATATACGTTGCAATTCCCTTTTTCTTGTAAAGATAAATATCTTGTCGGTCGGGATAAGGAAGTTGATCCATATTCTGGATAGGTGAACGGGGATTAAAAACAATCTTCCCGTTTCTATCTTTGAAAGCCAGTCCTGTGATATTCGTTTCCCCTGAAATGCCCTTTCTGGACAGGATATGCTTTGCAAGGTCAAGCGTAGTAAATTCGGGTTCACCGACAGTCACAGAATTAATGAATGGAAAACTCTCAAGAATTTTTTTATAGGCAAAGGTTGGATAATATCCATAGAGGTTAATATGTACTGTTGAATTCATCGAGCTGAGAATCGAAAGCATATCAAAAATATCCTGTGTTTTCTCCCATGAATAAACGGTATGAACACATAAGAGCTGAAAAGATTTTTGTGAGAGGTGTGTAATTGTCTGCTCTATTGACCAGTCATAAAGATGCGCATTAACGATCTCTGTTTTTATTTCATGCTCGCGCAATACGGAAGCTATATAACCAGTAAATAGACATGCAGAGAGTGGGGCATTGACAACGTCCTCAAAACGGTTGTGATTTTGAGGGCGTGGGGGTTCAAGTAGTACGATGGACAAGGTAATTAACTCTTATAAGGTTTACGATAATTTCTGCAGTTCTTTCGATTCTATTTAATGAATAATGATTCAATATAATAATTCAACCGTCTATTTAAAAGAAAAATAATCAAATTAATGCTGAGTTGATACGGAATAAAAAACTGAGCAATGAGACAAGGTATGAGTATTATTACTCCTTCCGGGCAATTCACAACGGTGGGTTATTTTCTGCCATTATTTATATGCAACCTTTAGTTTCATTGCTGCTGATTTCAATTTAGTGTCAAGAGTCCACAAATCGCTGTCTTGATTTTCGGTTGTGTTTTTGCCACTTCTTGTGGTATATTCTACATCGAAAAGGTGAACCTCCTTTAAGATGTTCTATAGTCTCAAACACTTTGGAAATTCTACCTTTTTTCGCTAAATTCTGCAGCAAGGCTTTGCCTGGTTTGCAGGATTTAGGTTACCTATTGTCAATTTGTCAAAAACCGGAATACAAAAAGGCATTTTATGGAAATCAGGAAATTCAAAAAACTTCTCGTTGCCAACCGTAGTGAAATTGCGATACGGGTCTGTCGGGCAGCGCATGAAGTTGGTATAAGAACTGTGGCTATATATTCCCACGAAGACCGTTTTGCGCTTCATAGATTTAAAGCAGACGAAGCTTATCAGATTGGTAAGGGCAAAGACCCCGTCAAAGCTTATTTGGATATCGATGGAATCATTCAACTTGCAAAAGATAAGGAAATCGATGCCATTCACCCGGGTTACGGGTTTCTTTCTGAGAATGCCAACTTTGCCCGTGCCTGTGAAAAGGCAGGCATTACCTTTGTAGGTCCCCGTCCTGAAATTCTTGACATGCTCGGCAATAAAACCTCGGCCAGAGAAATTGCCGGGAAAGCCCAGGTTCCTATACTTTCCGGATCTAATCACGCCATAAAAAGCCTGGATGAGGCCAAGTCTCTTTGCAGCAAACTGGGATATCCGGTTATCATTAAGGCTGCCCATGGCGGTGGAGGTCGAGGTATGCGTGTGGTCCGCAGTGAGTTAGAATTGAGCCATCGCCTGAATGAAGCGCAGCGCGAGTCCTTGACAGCCTTCGGTTCTGATGAGTGTTTTATAGAAAAATATGTCGAAAAAGCACGCCATATTGAGGTACAGATTCTCGGTGACCGGTACAATAATATTGTACACCTGTTTGAACGCGACTGTTCACTCCAGAGGCGTCACCAGAAAATCGTCGAGATTGCCCCGGCACAGAATCTTGAAAAAAGCCTCAGACAGCGCATCTGTGATGCAGCCGTAAAAATATGTAAATCTGTGAATTATGATAATGCCGGCACGGTAGAATTTCTTCTTGACACAGAAACCAATAAGTATTATTTCATCGAAATCAACCCCAGAATTCAGGTTGAACACACCGTCACCGAGACAATTACCGGTTTCGATCTGGTGAAGAGACAGATATTAATCAGTGAAGGATTCCCCCTCAATTCGCCGGAAATCCGCATACCGAACCAGGAAGCGATTCTCATTAATAGCATTGCCTTCCAATGCCGGATTACCACAGAAGACCCTTCCAACAAGTTTATTCCCGACTACGGACGTATCCAGCATTACCGTTCCGCCGGCGGCATGGGCATCCGTCTTGACGCCGGGACTGCCTTCTCCGGCGCTATCGTTACTCCCTACTACGACTCTCTGCTCGTGAAAGTTACGGCTTTTGGGACATGCTTTGAAGAAACAGCGCACCGTATGGACAGGGCATTGCATGAGTTCCGGATCCGCGGTGTGAAAACCAATATTCCCTTTCTCATTAATCTGATCAACCACAAAGATTTCCTGAAAGGTAAATGTACTACGCGTTTTATTGATGAAAATCACAATCTCTACCAATTTCCACGCCGTAGGGACCGTGCTACCTGCATCATGCGTTTTATGGCAGACGTTCTGGTCAACGGTCACCCGCTTATTAAGGAAATGCCTAAGCCCCTTTGCCGCCGTGAAGCGCCGGTTCCGGCTGTTGATCTCAACAATCCCAGACCTAAAGGCAGCCGTGACCTTCTTCTTGAAATGGGACCGAAAAAATTCGCACAGTACATCCTCAAAGAGAAAAAACTGCTGCTGACGGACACGACATTCCGCGATGCACACCAGTCCCTGCTGGCTACCCGAATGAGAACTGCAGATATGCTGAAAATAACCGATGCCTATTCCAGAAATCATGCCGATTTCTTCTCGCTTGAAATGTGGGGGGGAGCAACCTTTGATACCGCCATGAGATTTCTCTCGGAGTGTCCCTGGGAACGCCTGCACTCCATGCGCAAACTTGCGCCCAATATCCTCTTCCAGATGCTGCTCAGGGCGTCTAATGGTGTGGGTTACACCAACTACCCGGACAACGTCGTCAAGGCATTCATAAAACAGGCCGCAGAAAGCGGTATGGACATATTCCGTGTCTTTGACTCACTGAACTGGGTCACAAACATGAAAGTAGCAATGGATGCCGTTCTGGAAACCAATGCCCTGTGTGAAGCAGCCATATGTTACACCGGTGATATTCTGGATCCGAAACGGACCAAGTACACGCTGGACTATTACGTGAAAATGGCAAAAGAGCTGGAACACCATGGAGCCCATATCCTGGCAATCAAGGACATGGCCGGACTCCTGAAGCCTTATGCTGCCTATGAACTGGTGCGTGTCTTGAAATCGGAGCTGAATATCCCCATACACCTTCACACGCATGACACATCAGGCGGTCAGATAGCTACCCTCATCAAGGCCGCAGAAGCAGGTGTGGATATTGTTGATGCCGCCATGGGGCCTCTTTCCGGACTGACGTCACAACCCAATCTTAACACCCTGGTGGAAATGTTGCGTTTCCACGAACGCGATACGGGTATGAACTTCAAGGCCCTGGGGTTACTCTCGGACTACTGGGAAGTGGTCAGAGAATATTATGCGCCATTTGAGTCCATTCAAAAATCAAGCACTGCCGAGGTGTACCACCATGAAATACCCGGCGGCCAGTTTACCAACCTTTTCCAGCAGGCACACTCTATGGGTCTGGCACACCGCTGGCATGAAATCACCGATGTCTATGCGGACGTCAACCAGCTTTTCGGAGATATTGTGAAAGTCACTCCGTCTTCGAAGGTCGTCGGGGATCTGACACTTTTCCTGGTGACAAATAACATCACGGCTCAGGATGTCGTTAACAGTAACAGGGACATATCGTTCCCCACCTCTGTTGTGGAATTCTTTGAAGGCCGCCTTGGTCAGCCGACCGGAGGTTTCCCCAAAGACGTGCAGGATAAAATATTGCGTGGGGCATCTGCTTCCACAGAAAGACCCGGCGCTAATCTGTCGCCGGTGGACCTTGATAAAGCTAAATTAAAAGTTGAGGAACGTATTTCTAGACCCATCACCAACGAAGAACTCATGTCCTACTTGATGTATCCGGACGTCTTTATTCAATATGCGGAGCATAGAAAGAAATACGACGACGTTTCCGTCATTCCCACGGATGTATTCTTTTACGGCCTGCCCATGAACGAAGAAGTCACCCTTGATATCGAAGAAGGAAAGACCCTGATTTTGAAACTGGTAGCCATAAGCCCGGTAAATGCGGAAGGAAACTGTACCGTCTTCCTTGAGCTAAACGGACAGCCGCGTGAAGTAGTTATTCCCAATCGAAAGGTTGCCGCTTCGGTAATCAAACGTCCTCAGGCAGAAGAAGGGAACATCAAACACGTCGGCGCACCCATGCCAGGCATGATTGTCAATGTGAAAGTGGCAGCAGGTGATAAAGTTGCCAAAAATGATCCGCTTATCATCATGGAGGCCATGAAGATGGAGGCGACCATTTATGCAGAACATGACGGTGAAATCAGTCAGGTTCTGGTTAAGGCAAGAGAATGTGTCGAGGCCGGAGATCTCCTGATCGTCTATAAGTAGTAATACCTTGAAAGGTGGTCTGGTTTGAGGGAACCTACGCAGATTACGAGGCAGACAGAAATGCCTGCGGGACAAGAGGGGTTGCCATCAGTGATAAGGGTGATTTCTTATTCAAGGGTATTTCTGCGATCTGCTTCGTCTAAACCGATTGGAAGATAGCTCGTACCTTTTACAAAGCCGAGCCCTTTTAGCGTCTGTTGTATCTCTCCTTCTGCTACTAAATCGAACGTTATGAGGATGTATTTGTTCTTTAAGAAATTAAGAAGCACCCCATTCTGTAAGTTACCTATACCGTTGTAAGGATAGATATCTCCAGAGAATTCCAGATTCCTCTTCCCATGGGCGTCATCGTGAAGTAATTCCAGGTACTCTTTGTCTGTGCTTCTTATCCTGAGGACTATATGGTCGCTTTTGGTGAAGAATAGGTCACGCCACAGTAATAAATTCAATTACTTTGGCCACCGAATGTCAAGAAAATGTTCATTGTTCAGTCTGAGGCCTTCGCTTCATTAACTTGCAGAAATGATAAAAGCAGAAATACTCCCACGCAAAGGGACCGAATCCCAGGAATCCTGCCACGGGCATCTCAAAGATTTTTACATCCCTCATAAATGGCGCTGTATAGACCCATTTCGAAGCAGCCCAGTAATTCCAGAACTCCCACAGGAAACCACAGATATAACCAGCCATAAACAAACTTAATATGCGGGAAAGCCTGCCTTCCTCTAAATCCCTCAGTAACGACTCTCCTTTGCTGGAATATACAATGGGTTCAAAGATCATTACGTAGCCCGTCCAGACCAGGCCGAAGAGATAGCGGGCATAATCCCTATTAATCAGCAAAGGCGCCATGATAAAGAAGAATCCAAGCACAATGCTGCTGTAAATGACCCTGTTTGAAACCCTCAGTTTGGCAATCTGGAAACAATCAAAAAAACGGAGCGTTTCGATGAGTTCGGTTGTCTGAAACATGCCGGGCATGATCATGGCGAAGGCAAGCCCCATTCCGATGCAGAGTTCGATCTTGTTTTCAGGCAGGCCGTGATACTCCCAATTTACGAGGTGGAGATTGTAAAATTCAAATAAGAGCCAGAAGGCGATTGACAAAGGCATCTGGATATAAAATTCCCGCCTTCGGTTGCAGAGGAGTGAATTTCCTTTGAGCTTGAAAATGACCGCATCCAAAAACATCACGTAACCCAGCCAGCACAACGGTGTTGCCCAAACGCTTATTTTATACGTAAAGTGAATACGGTGCTGAATGAGCAAGCAGAACTCCACAAAACAAATTAATCCGAGTCCTGCCCAACCATGATATTTAAACGGGAATGGGGTGTGTTTCATTCAAAATTTTAGCTACCCACGTTTTTAAATTAAATTATCCTGTTTCCTCTCGCAGCATATAAGCTGGTCAACTTATAGCTTAAATCTTCTTTATTATCAAGGGATTTTTGATGCATCATTAAAATGGGAACAGATATTTAAATTCACGGGAAAATGCTAAAATAATTAAATTCCCTTGAAAGCCTTTAAATTACTGTTAGAATAAATTGAGAAATTTGAGAATATATAAAGTCTTTCAAAATGGCTGTAGGAATTATGCAAAATTCACAGAAGCCATCCAGCAATACCTCTCCCACAAGAAAGCAACTTATTGTCATCTTCTTTTTGGCTACAACGTTGTTTATTGGTACTATAATAAAACTAGGTATGGATCACCATTGGTGGATGCCAGAAACGGAGATCGTGAGTACCCTCAAACCTGAGGATATAAAAATAAAACTGGATGTAAACAATGCACCATGGTATGAACTGGTATTGCTGCCAAAATTGGGAGAAGTAAAGGCAAAGGCGATTGTGGCATACCGGGAAAAATACGGCAGTTTTAAAAGCATTGATGAATTGTCCAAAGTGAAAGGTATAAACACATCGGTTCTGGAGTCTATAAGAGATCATATAAAGATTGATGCAGATACGGCCGATATCGGTTTGAATGATCAAGAGTAACAAAATATATAAAATTGCTCATTATCGAGTAAAACATTTTTGATTTTAAACCACCCCTTTCCCCACCTTCGCAAGGAGGGGATGGAGGGGAGGTCTACATTTAAGATATAATAAATTCAAATTTATGGAAAAAGAACGACAAATAATATTGGAAAACTTATGGGTCCGTGTATTACTCATTGGCCTTTCAATTATTATCTTTCTTGTGTTATGTTATTTCCTGAGAGGAACGATCATCTCCCTTTTACTTGCCTTTATTGTCGCTTATATTTTCGATCCTGTAGTTGATTTCTTCGAACGGAGATGTTGGCCATTTACCAGCAGGCACATACACCGCGGGTTTGGGATTGTCTTCATTATTATTGCCGTCCTGCTCACTACGGCTGGATTTCTGACGTATGCGATTCCAAAGACTACCAAAGGAATTTATCAAGTAGGCAGCACGATTAAGAAACAATATCCAAAATACGAAACCACTATCGAGGCGTGGATAGAAAAATACGGGAATAGAGAACTTGCTAAATCAGTTGACTCGCTCCTGAAAGGGCGCATCGAGCCCATATTCAAACATGATCATGAAAAGATTACACCTGCAAATCCGGAAAAAGATGCGGTTATAAAAGAGTACGACAAACAGGAACCTGCCTCTGTCCTGGAGTCTGATACCGGGAAAGAAGCCCGTTTGCAAAAAATACGGTTAGCTGAAATATTAGGCGGATTCAAAAAATATATTCCACAGGTTGCCGGTTTTTTCCTGAATATCATGAAAAACATTTTTTACAGCACCTTTGGTTTCGCGGGAATTCTCGTAAACTTTATTGTTTTTGGCGTCGTGTCTGTTTACCTGCTCATGGACTTCGATATTATCGCCCAGCATATAAAAAACATTTTCCCTTTATCGAAAAGAGATCGGGCAATAAGTCTCCTGTCCAGAGTAAATAATAATCTCCGTTCTTTCCTTCGTGGCCAGCTTGTTATCTGCCTTATCCTTTCTCTTATTTACAGCATAGGCCTGACAATCACAGGCGTCCCCTTGTCATTTCTTATCGGCTTTATCGGCGGCTTTGGTAATTTGATCCCATACGTTGGCACTGGAACCGGAATTGTCCTGGCTTCCGCGCTTGCGCTCTTTCAATTTCATGATTTCAAACATATAATATATATTTTAATAACCTTCGGTGTTGGTCAAATACTTGAAGCAACTGTTATAACACCACGGATTATGGGAAAAGGGTTAGGATTAAGCCCGGTCATGATAATCCTCTCTATCCTGATTTGCAGTCAACTGCTGGGATTTCTGGGATTGTTGCTGGCGGTTCCCATTGCCGCTACGGTGAAGGTTTTTATTGACGAATTCCTTTTGAAATATAAATCTTCGCAGTATTATAAAGAGTGAGTAATTACCACAGAATGGCACGGAAAAACACAGAAAAATAATGTATAATTAAGAGCATTGTACATGTGGCGACGAGTAAGGTTTTGTTTTTGTTACTCGCCTCTAAAAAATATTTTTAATTCTGTGAAAATCCGTGGTTGATTAAACTATATGTCTGTTTTTAAGTTAGTTTCATCATTCACGCCGCAAGGCGATCAGCCAAGCGCAATACAGCAATTGGTCGAAGGCTACAAAAATAACATAAATTATCAAACCTTATTAGGGGTTACTGGCTCTGGTAAGACGTTTACCATGGCAAACGTAATTGCAGCCCTGGGAATGCCTACTCTGGTTATGACCCACAATAAGACCCTTGCCGCCCAGCTTTACAGCGAGTTTAAGAGCTTCTTTCCGGAAAATGTGGTGGGATATTTTGTCAGCTATTACGACTATTATCAACCCGAGGCGTACATTCCACAGAGAGACATCTACATTGAGAAAGAGGCTACCATCAACCAGGAAATCGACCGTCTGCGCCTCGCTGCTACCAGCGCTCTCATGTCACGCCGGGACGTTATCATTGTTGCCAGTGTCTCTTGTATCTATGGACTGGGTTCTCCCGAAGAATATCAGGAGATGTATGTGCATCTCTGCAAAGGAGATTCAGTAGAACGTAACAAACTATTAAGAAAACTTATCAACATCCAATATGAACGGAACGACATCAATTTCGTTCGTGGCTCTTTACGGGTTCGTGGTGACGTTGTAGAGGTATTTCCTGCCTATGAAGAGATCGCATACCGCATAGAATTGTTTGGAGACGAAGTCGACAGGATTTCCATAATCAATCCCACAACGGGTAATTCTTTGCAAGAGGTGAAGGAGGTGTCCATTTATCCGGCCAAACACTTTGTCATGCCGGAGGGAAAGATTGAAGGTGTAGTCAAATCTATCGAATACGAATTGAACGACCGCCTTAAGGAGCTTCGTTCTCAGGAAAAACTCCTGGAGGCCCAGCGACTAGAGGCACGGACGCGCTATGATATGGAGATGCTCCTGGAGGTCGGTTATTGTCATGGTATCGAAAACTATTCGAGACATCTCAGCGGTCGCGCACCAGGGGAGACGTCATATACCCTTTTCGATTACTTCCCCAAAGACTTCTTTCTGATTACAGACGAGTCCCATGTTTCTGTCCCTCAAATTGCGGGCATGTATCATGGAGACCGGGCACGCAAAAAGACTCTGGTTGAATACGGCTTCCGTTTACCCTCTGCGCTGGATAATCGTCCTTTACGATTTGACGAGTGGGAATCAAGGATTCATCAAATCATGTTCGTTTCAGCAACACCCGCTCCTTATGAGTTGAAAAAATGCCAGGGCAAAGTGGTCGAGCAAATTATACGGCCAACCGGTCTTGTCGACCCGATAATTTACGTGAAACCTGCAAAGACTCAAGTAGACGACCTTTTGAAACAAATCAAGAAACGGGCGGAGAAAAAGGAACGGGTGCTGGTAACCACTTTGACGAAACGACTCGCTGAAGATTTAAGTGAGTATATCAAGGAAGAGGGTCTCAAGGGTATGTACATCCATTCAGAGATAAATGCTATAGAAAGGGTAACCATCTTAAGGGATTTGCGGATGGGGAAATTTGACGTCCTGGTAGGTGTCAATCTTCTACGGGAGGGGTTGGACTTGCCGGAGGTCTCTCTGGTAGCAATCCTGGATGCAGACAAGGAAGGATTCCTGCGTTCTGAAACCTCATTAATACAGACCATTGGCCGAACGGCAAGGAATGTGAATGCCGAGGTGATCTTATATGCAGATAAAATAACAAACTCGATGAAACGGGCAATAGATGAAACAGATCGCCGCCGGGAACTTCAAATAGCATACAACAAAAAGCACAACATCACCCCAACCACCATACGAAAAGAAATCAAGAAAGGCATCGAAGACGAGGTCTCGTCACACAAGATCGTTTATGAATCCGTTGCCGAGAGTGAAGAAGAATATGTTACCCAGGAGTTTGTTAATGAATTGGAAGAAGAAATGCTCAAGGCGGCAGAGTCGCTGGAATTTGAACGCGCAGCAGAATTAAGAGACAGAATTCAAGCTATACGATCAAAAAACGATATGGAAAGTTCAGAAAGTAGCTCAATTTTATAAGAAGTTATTTCGATTTTAAGGAGTTTGACCGTGAATATAGAAGTTATGGCTCTATGTGATGCTGCAACAGAATCTCAGGGAAAATTAAATATACTGGGTACTTTTGATACAATCTTTGCCCAAAAATTGCCAGCTGTGAGTTCGCAGTGCGCTGTAGCGCTCAGAGTAAGGTTTAACCAGATAGAAAAAGGAGAGCATAAAATAAAACTAAATCTGGTTAATGAAGATGGTAAACTAATAATACCCAGTTTAGAAACCGGCACGAAAGTAAATTTTCCTCCTCATCTTGATTCAGGCGTAATGAACATGGTTCTTCATATTCAGGGATTAAAGCTTGAAAAATTCGGAAAATATTCTTTTGACCTGGCAATTGATGGAAGACAGGAAGCCTCCCTTCCCCTTTATTTAAGGCAATCTCAGACGTAACAGAGGTTAACACGGCATGAATACGTTTTTTGTATATCAATTCATGCTTTTGTCAATTAGACAAACACCTTCCAGACAAATACAGAGATCATTGCGAGACCGATAATTATTTTTATGAGCGAGCCGCCCAGAAAACCCACGAAATTGCCTAGTCCTGACTTCAATGCGCCCTTGTAACCCTTTCCACCGATGAGTTCAAAGATAACAGTTCCTACTATAGGGCCTAATATAAAGCCGATGGGGCCACCCAGGTAGAATCCAACACCCGTACCAATTACCGAACCAATAATTCCCCACCGCGTGGCGCCAAATTTTTTTGCGCCGTATACGTTCCCAAGATTTTCAAAAACAATGGAAAAAATGGTGAGCAGGGCGAATATCAACAATACCATCCACGTGATCTTTTCAAAGTGGGTAAATATGGCGTAGATGAATGCGCCAAGCCAGATAAGCGGGATACTGGGTATAATGGGAACAATAATTCCCGCCATTCCCACAAACATTATCATGAGTGAAATCGCAAATAAAATAATTTCCCAGATTCCCATATACTAATTTCCTGAAAATAATTCACCGCAAAGGGCGCAAAGAAATATTTGAAGTGACAAAAATGAATTTTCAAAAATATATGATAGTATGCTATCATGTTAGTACTTTGTATTCAACTAAATCAACTTGGACAGGATTAAAATCAACGAGGGAAGAGTTATGCTGTGGTCTATAATGGGAACAATTGCCGCAATTTGTACAACAGTGGGATTTATACCTCAAATTATACAAGGGATAAAAACGAGGGAATTAAAAGACGTTTCACCGATAATGTTGAGTCTTTTACTGGTGGGTTGCAGTTTATGGTTAGCTTACGGTGTCCATTTAAAAGACCCCATTATTGCACTGGCAAATGGGTTTACCCTCGCGTTTGTGTTTGCGATTCTTTTTTTGCGTACTTTGTTTAAAAGAAATAACGCAAAAATATAATATTGATTCTCGTGATCAACCTTGCTGTACAGAAGAAAATCATGCGGGCAAGCATTAGAGTTCTATAAAATGTAAGTTGGTACTGGGCTTGTGCTGGTATAGTATTACGCTGTAAAAACATCTCTGTTTAGTAGGTTTTTACCTCTCTTATGTTCTCCCCTTGCAAATGGGAGAAAGAGAGGAGTAAATTTAGTTACGGCTTGGCTACTTTATGAGATAATCAATGAATTGCAGGTTATTTTTGGATATGAATTAGACGGGTTGCAAGCTGTTTTGTAAGGTAAATAACGTAATTTCCGGACGCGCAAAAAACCTAATCGGGAAATTGGAAATGCCGATACCCTTATTTACATACATAATGGTTTTCCCCTCATGGAACAAACCCGAAGCATAACGGGCGCCAAATTTAGAGTATACAACGGGAGGTCCGTAGAGAGGCAAACATACCTGCCCGCCATGGGTATGGCCTGCCATCACAAAATCAACGCCGGTATGCTTAATTATCTCAATGGCATCCGGGTTGTGGCATAATAAAATTTTAGGTTTATCATCTGTGCCTTTCAGGGTTGTTTCTAAATCCAATTTGCCCGCCCACAAATCATCAACCCCTGCAATGAAGAGATAATCCTTCTTCCGGTAAAGTGGGATATGTTCATTAATCAATACACGGATGCTTTTTTCCGATAATATATCGGCAGTAACATCTTTACAATCGTGGTTACCCAATACAGCGAAGACGCCTTCTTTTGCTTTTAGTTCCGACAACTCTTCTGCAACAGAAGAGATGAATTCCTTCGAGCCATAAACAAAATCTCCTGTCAATGCAATGATGTCGGGAGATAATGCATTTACCTTCCGAACGCACTTTTTGATAAATTCCCTGGGAACATATTTGCAGTGATGAATGTCAGAAAGCTGTGCTATCGTCATGCCTTCGAACCGTTTTGGAAGGGAGTGGACATTTATAGAAATATTTTTTATTTCAATCCAACGCGGTTCTAAGAGACAGCTATAACTTCCAACTGACATAACGCCGAGTACATATCCGCACGCACCCTGTATGAACATACGCCTTGAAATCATATTTCGTTACCTTGTCAAATCTCTTGTAGTCGCTCCATTAATAAACATTATCGCTTGGGACCGCAGGGTGATATGCAATCCACACAAATGCCTTCTTCCCATTCTTCTTTAACAAATTCCATCCAATTCTCAGGGGCATTACGGCATGATAAACATATCCCTAAATCGCAGATTCCCTCTGTTGTATTGTCTGCATCTTTTATTGCTGCGCCACAGCATGCGCATTGCCACGTAATCATATCGCTGCTTATATGACCGCCAACATCACACATGCGCCACTCCTTTTAGAATCCTCAAGTCTTCTTTCTGCTATTTTCTACAAAATATTGTAATACATCTGTCTCAGTAATCAAGCCAATTAACTTATTTTTCTCTTTTACTACAGGCAAGCCACCCACCTTTTTATCAAGCATAATTTGGGCGGCTTCCTCAATTGTTGCATCCGGTGCAACGGTAATAACGTTTTTCGTCATGACCTCTGAGACCTTAATAGAATCTAAAAATTCCTTATTTTCCTTCCAGTTTGTCAGTATGGAAGTCAGTGATGCGCGATAGAGGTCTCTTTGTGTCAATATGCCTACAACAGTTTCCCCTTTCACAACAGGCAGATGACGTATCCTCCCCAAATACATAATATCATTTGCAAAACCGAGTTTCGAATCAGCGTTTAAGGTTACCAGTTGTGTCTTCATTACATCTTTTACCAGCATCTTTCTCCTCCATTTCTATGGCATTATTAAGCTTCGCTTCCCATTCTGTCCCATAATGATTTTGAAGATTTATTTGTATCTTTTCCTGCCACCTATGGTATGCCTGCTCTATCGTGCCGACGGGCTGATGTTTTTCTGATAGATACAGAATATTCTGCGTTCGTTTGGATAATGGAATCAGAATGTAGTTCAATTCCTCAGTCCCTTGTGATATTGTTGCGAGGTGTACCCCCTCCGCTTTCAATAGTGATTCTCGTGCAATGTGTGCGTCTTCATTCACAAATATATTCCGGATCGCATCTATATCGTCCAGAATTGCATAAAAGGCATCCCACTTTCTCTTATATACAAGATCCTTATATGCACCGGGGGCGGTATACTCATTGAATATACACGGCCCGCTAATTTGCTGATATAACGATTCACCTGCGCTGTCCGGATAATCTCTGCACTGTCGGGGACGGTGCTTGTAAATACTGCAGCGCAAGTCTATTTTCAGAATGGAATCTCCGGAATTTCTGGAGATTATAAAATCCAGAAACTTGCACGAGTCGTATAACTCATTTTTGTGCCCTTCGCTGGTCACCAATAATTTGACATAGGGTGAGCCGGTTCCACTTTTCCACATAGACTTAAAAAATCCGATATGCCCATTGTTTGACGGAATGACACAGGTAAAACAGCACATTCCATCTGAGCACTCATTCTCCGCAAAGATTATATCGCTCTGATTTTTAGTTAGTGTGCAATTACTATCCATGACAATCTAAGCTGTTATGCGAGTTACCTTTTCATCAATTAATTGACAGACAATCTTGTATCCTTCACTTGACTCGTCGTAATTGGGTACCTTCTTGATAATTGCCCTGGCTTTTTCATGAAGATCTATAGGATTGACGATGCCATTAATATTTGTAATCAAGACTCTACCCAGTTGTTTTGAATAGGCGCCAACAAAGTCATAAACCCCGCCAATAATTGTTAATTTATTTTCTTTTACCCTGTCACCATAATATTTTAGTGCCTTTTCTATTTGATAATCTACGTTTATTTGGCTCAGATAAGCGAGTTCCTTCATTTCGTTTTGAATCTTTCTTAGATCAGGAATTCCTCTTTCGATAGGGATAGTTAAAGGGAGCATTTCGGATTTTATTTCACGGCTGACCGATGAATAATCTGTCTTCATTAGGTTATCAAAAGACTTTGCTAAATTGATAATTTCTTTAGATTGTGTTATACAGGCATGGGTGGCAAAGTTTACTGCGCCACAATCGGTATGTCCCAGCACAAGCATGACAGGGGTTTTAAGAACAAAGAGAGAATATTCGATAGAGCCTCTATTGATAGCAAACTGATTACCAGCATTTCTAATAATAAATACCTTGTTAAAGATATCTTTCCCTAAAATATCCCCCTGCACCCTGGAATCGGCGCACGTAAGCAGGGTGATGTACGGATTCTGGTGTGTGGCATATGCTAAAAACTTCGTCTCTTCTGCGTTTTTTACAAATGCCTCATTGTGTACGAGCAAATGCCGAAAAATATTTCCAAGTTCCATACATTCCTCCTCCTCAATAAAATTAAACTATTAATATATATTAAAGTTTTATAAACACTATCCAGCTTACAAAAAAAAACAACAATCATTTACCCAGTTGCGTAACGACTCACTCTGTTGGATTAATCAAGAAACTTTAATATATATTTTCAGTTTAAGTTTATTATGTTGTCTCGAAATATTTTTTATGTTCCCATTCGGTTACCTGTATCCTGTATTCATCCCATTCAGCCATCTTTGAATGGATATATACCTGGTAAGTGTGCGTGCCTAATGTCGTCTCCATCAGTTTGCTTTTCTTCAGTTCTTCAATCGCCTCTCCCAGAGAACCGGGTAATGTGGCGATATTTCGATATGCCAGTTCATCCTTATTAAACTCATAGACATTTTCTTCTACAGGATTAGGAGGCGTAAGGCCTCTTCGAACACCATCAAGCCCTGCTTCCAGCATGACTGCAAGGGCAAGGTATGGATTATTGCTGGGGTCCGGGCATCTCAACTCTGCTCGCGTTGCCTGTTCCCTTCCTGGAGAATATCTTGGAATTCGTATCAGGGCGGAGCGATTTTTTTGTCCCCAGCAGACATATACCGGCGCCTCATATCCAGGGACTAATCTCTTATAGGAATTTACCGTTGGAGATAAAATGGCGCTCATAGCCCGTACATGTTGTAGTTGTCCTGCAATGAATTGTCGTGCTGTCTTACTGAGCTTATATTCATCCTTTTCATCGAAGAAGATATTCTTTCGCGTGGTGATATCAAAAAAACTCTGATGGCAATGCATCCCACTGCCACATACGCCAAAGATGGGTTTAGGCATAAAGGTGGCATATAAATCGTGTTTGTGTGCGATGGACTTTACCACCTGTTTAAAGGTCAAGGCGTTTTCAGCAGTCTTTAGCGCTTCTGCATATTTAAAATCAATCTCATGCTGCCCCGGAGCCACCTCATGATGGCTCATTTCGACATTAAGGCCCATTTTCTCCAGCGCAAAAATGATATCTCTTCTAACATTTCCCGCAAGGTCTCTTGGTGAAAAGTCAAAATAACTTCCCACATCATGCGGTGTAGGCTCCACCTGCCCGTCGCCCTTGGGTTTGAACAAGAAAAATTCTAATTCTGGTCCCACGTTATATTCAAAGTTCATTGACTGGGCATTTTTAATTGCCCTTTTCAAAATATATCGGGGGTCTCCTTCAAAGGGGGAACCATCGGGCATATAGACATCACAAAAGAGCCTGGCGGTTGGCTCTTCCGTTTCCCAGGGAAGCAAGGCATAAGTACTTGTGTCCGGCTTTAAATACATGTCACTTTCACAGATTCTTGTAAAACCCTCGATTGACGAGCCATCAAACCATATCCCCTTTTCTATGGATTCTGGAAATTTTTCTATGGGTATCGTAACAGCCTTGATATTCCCGTTAATATCTGTAAATTGCAGTTGGACAAGTTTTACATTGTCTTCTTTTGCTCGACTAATAACTGCCAAATCTGTATGCTCACTGGTCATATAAATTTTACCTTTCTAACGCTATTGGTTATGTTTTACTGCATGGTAACTTAAACAAAATACAACGATAAGTTATCTCCGAAAAGTTCGCTAATTCTAATCATATTAGTCAAAAAAAACAAGTAATTTATAACTAATCGGTACGTGGTTGGTACTTGACACGATAAACATGTCATGCTAAACTTCAATTCGAGTTCTAAAATTTTATGAAAAATATTTCTAATGAGACGATTATGGGAAAAGTAGTTGCCGTCTGTATTAGTGAAAAAAAGGGGATCCAAAAACGAGATGTCGGTACGTGCAAGTTAATTGAGCATTTTGGCCTGGAAGGAGATGCCCATGCCGGGAAATGGCATCGTCAGGTTAGTTTGCTGGCGAGAGAAAGCGCAGATATTATGCGCGAAAAGGGACTAAACATCAAAGACGGTGATTTTGGAGAAAATATTGTAACAGAGGGCATTGAATTAAAATCCCTTCCCATCGGGACCGTTTTAAAAATCGGTGACGGCATAATCATTCGGGTAACCCAGATCGGCAAGCTGTGTCACGACCGGTGCGCTATTTATTATAAAGCAGGCGATTGCATTATGCCGCGGGAGGGTATTTTTGCAGAAATTCTTACCGGCGGTACCATTAAAGCAGGAGATGAAATTACGATAGTTGGAAAGGAATCTGGAGTAAAAACATGATTCGAGCGGCTATTTTAACATTGAGCGACAAGGGTTCAAGGGGGGAACGAGAGGACAAGAGCGGTGAGGTTATCCGCAATATGCTTGCAGGAATTGACGCAATCATCACAGACTATGAAGTCA
>JAUSDH010000296.1 GCA_030650655.1 Candidatus Brocadiaceae bacterium | reverse complement strand
CTGTCCCTCATCCAATTCGTCTTCCAGAACCACGCCGCGCCTCTTCCCTGCAATATATGCCGTACTGATATAGTGAAGCCGCTTGTGCCTTTTCGTTATACAGAACAGACTCATGAGCGCCGTTCCCAACACATTTATCCTGGCAAGGGTGTCGTCTTCCCCTGTTCTCAATTGTGTTGTCTCAGCACAGTGAAACACCTCATCCACTGTATCTGCTAATTTAAAATATTCCCGCGCACCCAGTCCGAGATAATTCCTGGAAATGTCCCCCTCGATTATTTCGATACGTTTGAAGAGTGTCTTTAACCCGTAGTTCGCCGGAAACACTTCAGAAAGTCGTTCCTTTGCGCCCGTTGTTGTCTTTCTGACAAGGAGTTTTAAGTGAAACCCTGCCTCAAACAGCTCTCTGGCGATGTAACTTCCTAAAAATCCCGTTGCCCCTGTTATGGTATCGTTTTCTGTCTCATTCTTCTTTCCGCCCCTGGATTCCCGCTTACGCGAGAATGACAGAAAAAGGTAGGTAGTCGCCAAAGTTGACCTAATTTACAGGATGCACGATTGAGGTATATCTGCTTGAACTCTGCCTTGTGCCTAAACCCATGGTTCTCGTGTTTCTTTGAAAATGTTTAAGGGGATATCAAAATTTCCACTTTTAACCTCATCCATACAGTATTCATATAGTCTCAATAGTGATTTGGCAATTTCTGGATAATCGAAATTGAGGGCATCAATTAACCCAAGAAGAACCTCACATACCTTTGACGCATCTTTACTATCACATGCATCAATCACCATATCTTAAGTTTTGATTAGTTGTTGGACTGGATTTAATGAAATAATCTCTTGCCCCACAGAGGTATAGTCAATTTTTTTTGCAATAACCATATACTTCTTATTCCTTCTTTGAAAAACTTATAAGACGAAACTATCAATAAGAAGAAAGCAAGGATAGTGCCAAGTGTTTTTGACAGGGAAGGTGTGTGCTGTTAGTACCTGAATATGATATTATTCTGGGTAAATAAAATCTTATTTCGCCTGCTGTAAGACCGACTCTGAATATAAAATCATGTAACTTTTACATACCGTATTTGTAATTATTACAATTATATTTGGATAGGAAATCAGAACTAAAATTATGCTGCTTTTATGAATGGTCAAATATAACAACACACGGACTACTGAGGTACCTTGAGGAATGAAAACAGTATTCCCTTCTCTTTTGCATCTCAATTGATTAATCGCGATGCATTTACCTATCTCTTTTGAACGAATCTGATTGGGGAACGGTTAGCGGTACAATAATGACCTGTCCAACGGGAAGGTCTTTAATATTCATTATTTCATGCTTGTTGGAATCGTAGATAATCGTCCATCTCTTACCGTCGTGAAACACCTTCGATGCAATTTCATAAAGACTGTCACCCCACTTCACACGATAGACGGCCTTCTTGTATTTGTTTCTATCTATCTGTTGCGATTCTTCAATATCTGTAAGGATAAGCACATCAGGAATAATCAACTCCTGCCCTGCTTTCAGTGTCTCACCCGATACACCATTATTAGCATTGCAGATTTCCTCTGCTTTTGCGGCATCGTCATAAAATTTTTCAGAAATGCCCAATAGCGTATCACCATCCTGCACTCTATAGCATACTTCCATCGAGGATCCATGGGGTCTAATAGTGATTGTATTAGCGTTGATAGATGAATTAAAATCTTTGGATGGAATACTGGCAATAAATTTTTTTACAAGACGATCAGCCGTTTCTGAAACTACCTTTTCCCTCACGTTGATTGAACTTTCAATAACTGCCTCTGGAACGCTAAAGGGTGATACCGGCACTGATCCGCCGTGAGTTGTTTCCGTATGGTCTGCCTGCCAGATAATTTTGGAATACCGCGCATCTACCATCTTCATCTCTGCCCCAAACACCACCTGAGAATATACCCCGAAAAATCTCTTGCAACACTTTGTAACCACGCCATAAACGAGGGCATCCGCCTTTACAATCCTACCGACCTTGTACACATCTTCTTTATCGAGGTTGGAGGCATCGATTGCAGCAAGGCGCAGACGTTCATCGACCTCTTCGAGCCTGAGAACATTATAACCTTTCGTACTGAGGTTTGTAAAAAAACACTTCCGGAGGATATCTTCTGACCCTTTTTTCTCCGTCGTGTTTTTGAATGGCAGGATTGCAATGGAGCTAATTTCGTTTCTTTGAGGTGGGAGGAGGGTTTTGACGTGTGGAGTAGACCGTTCCTCCATATAATTACAGGATGAAACAGCAATTAATAAAATGAAAGCGAAAAAATATTTTTTCACTTAATTGATCAAACGTATCGGAAATTGTAAAAAATTGCCGGCTTTTTAGTCTATAATCGATAACGAAAGAAATTCGTCATTTCGACCAAAGGGAGAAATCTTAGATTCCTCACTTCGTTCGGAATGACAGTAGACTTACTTATGGCGTTCAGTGTAAATGGCATTATTTAATGAATTTATTCGGCAGCAGTTTTTGGGAGATTAATCCCCTCACCAGTTGCCGCGGCCAGGAGTCTCTTCTTTTTATAAATTAACATAATATTGCGTGCATAGATAAAAATCCCTGAGCATTGTCCCATGATAAATACCGGATCACGCCTATAAATTGCATACGTAAATAATAGAGCACTGCCAGCCATACTCAAATACCAAAATATCTCTGGAATAGTACTCTCACCGCGCTTTTCCGATACAATCCATTGTATAAAAAATCTGGAGCCAAAGAGAAATTGTCCAATAAAACCAAGCACGACCCAGAAGTTGATATGCGTTATAAAATTACTCATTGTCTACCTCATAATTAAGTTTCCGTTTTTTCATCCACCGAACAACCAACAAATCTACAAATGCCCTGAATGCCCTATTCGATATCCCGTACTTTGATTTCCCGAATTTCCGGGGATAGTGGTTTACAACAATTTCAGTAACGGTAAATCCTTCCATCTTAAACAGCGTAGGTAAAAACCGATGCATGCCATTGTATAACTTGATATGATCGAAACATTCCCTGCGATATGCTTTGAGGGAACACCCCGTATCCCTAATATCCTCCCTTGAAAGCTTGTTTCGTATATAATTAGCCACTTTGGAAGAAATGCGTTTGATCCACGGGTCGTTTCTCTTCTGTCTCCACCCGCACACCATATCATACGTATTCAGCTTTTCAAGTAATTTCTGGATATCTGCGGGGTCGTTCTGCATATCAGCATCCATAGAAACCACGTATTTCCCCAGTGCATGCCTGAAGCCAGCATCCATAGCCGCCGTTTGACCTGCATTTTTCCTAAAGTGGATGGTGCGAAAATTTGTATATTGAGTACACCATTCCCTCAATTTTTGGGTGCTTCCATCAGTGCTGCCATCATCTACAAAAACAACCTCGTAGTTTTGCCCTTGCATAGCATTGATAATAGAGTAACCGAGAAGTTCAATATTATCGACCTCATTATAGAGAGGAATTATTATAGAAATATCAGGGTTCATGAACCATCTTTTCTTTCACTCTACCGTAACAACAAATCTATAATCTCATAATTCAATTCAAATTATGCATAAATCTGTGATATCAACGGTAGCCGCAACTTCCAGGTCGCGATGTTTTAAGCAGTTTAAACCTGTAAATACACAGGCTATTTTTTACAATTATATATCAAAGCTTGCAGAATTATCAAAAGAAATTAATCACAACTCTATATTATAAGCCTTTAATTTGTTGTACAGGGTTTTTAAAGATATGCCAAGGGCTTCTGCAGTAAGGGTTTTATTTCCCTGCTTTTCATGCAGCACTTTAAGGATGTGCTTCTTCTCCACCCCTGAAAGAATTACTTCCGTTCCTTCGGCTGTAGTTGAAGTTGCCATACGGATGTTTTCGGGTAAATCCTCGATGGAAAGACTATTACCTTCCGTCATTACCACCAACCGTTCGATAGTATTTTTTAATTCACGGACATTGCCTGGCCAGTTATATTGCGTCATTACCGTCATTGCTTCCGGTAGCAGAATTTTTTTCTGTCTGTTTTTGCCAAAATTATCGAGAAAATGGTCAATCAAAACAGGAATGTCCTCCCGCCTGTCTCTTAACGGCGGGAGAGACAGAGTAATCACATTCAACCGAAAATACAAGTCTTCCCTGAATTTTCCACTTTTTGCTTCTGTGGCCAGGTCTTTATGAGTAGCTGCGATTATACGGGTATCCACATTGATAACCTTATTATCACCAACACGCCGAATCTCGCCTGATTCAGCAACACGAAGGAATTTTGCCTGTGTGTTAATTGCCAGGTCCCCAATTTCGTCCAAAAAAAGCGTACCTCCGTCTGCTACTTCAAATAAACCTATGCGTGATTCCACAGCACCAGTAAATGCCCCTTTAACATGCCCAAAGAGTTCACTCTCCAACAAGGTCTCTTGCAAGGTAGCGCAATTTATCACCACAAACGGCTTATTTGCCCTTGTACTGCGTTGATGGATCATCTGAGCAACAAGTTCTTTTCCCGTACCACTTTCCCCCTGGATTAACACGATAGAATCCGAAGGGGCAACCTTATCGATCATTTTGTACACAGCATTCATTGCAATGCCGTTGCCAATCATCACAGGAGTTCCACGAACGTCTTTTACTAACCGCTTGAGGTGCACATTTTCCCGGTTTAACTGTCTTTTTTCGAGCGCCTTTTGCAACAGTACACACAATTCAGTTAACTGACACGGTTTTGTAAGGTAGTCATAGGCACCCAGCTTTATAGCGTGAACGGCATTTTCGATAGTACCCTGACCGGTTAAAACAATTACTTCGGTAGTCGGCTCTATTTCTTTTACCCTTTTCATGGCCTCAATCCCGTTCATCATGGGCATATTCATATCCAATATGACCACATCAAAGTCCCTTTCCTGCATTTTTTCCAAGGCCTCTGCACCACTGCCACAACCGGTCACATTGTATCCCATGCGGGTGAGTTCCTTTGTCATAACATTCCGGAACGTCTTTTCGTCGTCTGTAAACAGGACGTTGGGTTTCTTACTCATATTTTAATAGTATAGGAATTTTCATTTTATTTATGCGGGTTACAGGGTGGCACGGACAAACTTGTTTGTCCGTGTTTAGCTTAAACCCGCATATTTTAAAACGGCACAAATTATTCCCCTCTTGGGAGGGGATTTAGGGGTGGGTAAGTCGGTAATTCGTGAGATATTCACCCCGTTAGAAGGGAGTCTCCGTCCGAAAGGGCGGAGTTTGAGAAAATACAGTGTGGGAGGGGTTTGAAGCCTCTTCCAAACTTTCTAACGGGGTTCACTGAGATTT
>JAUSDH010000292.1 GCA_030650655.1 Candidatus Brocadiaceae bacterium | reverse complement strand
GCGTATCAAAATACAAAACGAAGCCCGCAATCTCGAAAATGACCTGCCAACTCCTCCCTGTCAACAGACAGGTATCCATAATCTCAAAGAACAAAAATGGCATTCTTACGCAATTACTTAACCGGACAACACTGATTTTCTTTACGAGGGTTTTCACGGCATTATTTCATGTTGGGTGAAGCTTGCCCTGTTAGATAATTAAGACTTGGGCCTTAAGTTGCCTAGTGAGGCAGACAGCGCGTAACGCAAATCTTCGGGTTTGCCAGTTATCTAACAGGGCGAGCGCACCCAACAAAATTTTGGCGATGAGTTAGCTGCGCTTAACCCATCCTTATAATCTTTTAAAGAGTTGAGGAATCTTAGTGAAAATAATATATTTTGACTGTTTTTCTGGTATTAGTGGGGACATGATCCTTGGCGCCTTTGTTGATGCAGGGCTGGACATTAATCTTTTAAAAGAACAACTGGCGAAGCTCCATCTCCACGGGTATGAAATATCAGCAGAAAATGTTAAACGAGCCGGAATAAAAGGCACAAAGGTTCATGTAATAATTACCCATAAGGACGCACACTCACACGCAACTCATCATGACCATAGTACACATTTAAATCTTTCCGGGATAAAAACAATTATCGAAAATAGTAATCTTCATCAAGACATCATACGTGATAGCATCAGAATTTTCCAAAGGCTGGCTGAGGTTGAGGCAAAAGTCCACAATACATCGCCGGAAAAAGTCCATTTTCACGAAGTTGGGGCAATTGACTCAATCGTCGATATCGTAGGCGCTGTGATAGCAATTAAGCAGCTCGGGATCGAAAAGATATATTTTTCCCCCATCCCCACCGGACATGGATACACAAAATGCGAACATGGCACATTCCCGGTTCCAGCCCCGGCAACGGCAGAACTCCTGAATACACAATTGTTGAAATCTGTCGATATAGAGAAGGAACTAACAACGCCCACAGGCGCTGCAATAATAACTACGCTGGGAGAAGGCCTGCGTACCACTCCAGAAATGAGAATCCTCCAGATTGGCTATGGCGCGGGCGGCTATGACAATCCTGCCGTACCCAATCTTCTACGCATACTGATTGGGGAAACAATTTCACATATAGCGTCTGATGAAATGTGGCTTGTCGAAACAAACATCGACAATATGTCCGGTGAAGTATTAGGCTACGTCATGGACAAATTATTTGAGGCAGGCGCTGTGGATGCTTATTTTACACCGATTCAAATGAAAAAGGGACGTCCTGGAATAATCATCAGCGCTATAGTTGCGGAATCAAATCTATCAGCGGTTGAGTTAGTTTTATTCAACCAAACGACCACGTTCGGTATACGGAAATACAAAGTGGTTCGCACGATACTCACACGGGAATTTAAAGAAGTTGATAGCCAATTTGGTAAGATAAAAGTTAAGATTGGGAAGTATAATGGCGATATCAAGAGCTATTCACCTGAATATGAAGATTGTAAGAGAATTGCAGAGGAAAGGGGCATCCCTTTAAAACAAGTTTATAGTATCATTTCAAAAGAACTGGAAAACATTATGCATTTGAAATAACTTCCTGCCTTTCTATTTCTCAACAATTAAAATATCATAATAAGGCATTATTCATCAATAAATGGCGCTCAGAAAAACAAATATATCCAAGAATCTATCTCTCCCTATTCTCATTTTAGTCATCGTATGTTTTTCGCAATTTATTTATTTAAATTCCCTATCAAACCAATTTGCTTACGATGATGAATTTACGCTAGTTGATAATTATTTTGTTAAAACCTGGAACAACCTACCCCTCCTTTTCAGTAAAGATTATTTCAGGTATTCAGGAGAATTGAGTTACCGTCCAGTAGTTACCCTATCATATTTTATTGATTATACCCTTTGGAAACTGAATCCTTTCGGTTTCCACCTTACCAACACGCTTTTACACACCCTCAATTCTGTTTTGCTTTATTTCCTGTTAAAAAGGATTTTCAACTGCCAAACTACTTCTTTTTTAGCCACTCTGATATTTTCATGTCATCCTGTCCTTTCAGAAGCTGTAAATGCCATCAGTTACCGGGAAGACCTGCTTGCAACCACTTTTTTTATGGGGGCTTTTCTGCTGTACATGAAAACAAGTAAGGATGAACGGTCTTTCTCCCCTGCTTATTTTGCCTCAGTGGTATGCTATCTTTTAGGGATATTCTCCAAGGAAATGGCAATTACTTTACCATTGCTTATTTTTTTATATGACATCATTTTCACAAATAAACAAACCCTTAGCTACAAACTCACACGCTATTACACAGGTTATATCCTAACAACTATCTTTTATCTCTTAATGAGATTTGTGGTTCTGCATAATCCGGCAGAATCGCATGTTTCATACCCGGAAGGCAGTATCTTTGTTAACTTTCTGACTATGTCCAAGGTGCTTGCCTCTTATATAAAACTCTTCTGTGTCCCTGTAACTCTTTGCGCAGATTATGTCATACCCTATTCCACATCTCTGTTTGACCCTTCATTCGTAGTGTCTTTACTTTTTCTTGTCACTGTGATTGTCATCACCTATAAACTGTTTTTCTACTCTAAAATTCTGTTCTTTTCTATCATATGGTTTATTGTCAGCTTATTACCTGTACTAAATATCGTACCGATTGAGAATATTATGGCAGAGAGATACCTGTGTCTGCCTATTATTGGGTTTTGTATGGTGGTCGGTAACCTCCTGGTACGACATCACAATAAAATTGGTTCTTTTAACAATTCTTACACAACGGTTATTTTATTATTTTTTATATTGGCGATATTCTCTTTTAAGACAATGAAACAAAACACGGTATGGACGGATCAAACAGTTTTGTGGACAAATACGGCAAGAATATCTCCAAAAAGTTTTAAGGCCCACAATAATCTGGGAAATATATACAGGAATGCGGGTAGATTAGACGAGGCGATTGTCGAGTTACAATATGCATTATCACTCTACAATGACTATATTGACGCTCATAATAATCTCGGAGTTACTTACCGAAAAAAGGGTATGCTCAAAGAGGCTCTTTTGGAATATCAAAGGGCATTACAGATAAATCCGCATTATCCCTATGCCCATAACAATCTCGGCGTCTTGTACGCCAAATCTAATTATTTAGACCTGGCTATAAATGAGTTTAATAATGCCGTTGCAAACAAACCCGATTATGCCGACGCCTATAACAACCTTGGGGCTACGTATATAAGAAAAGGACTTTATGAAAAGGCAATACAGGAGTGTTTAAAGGCAGTCAAATACAATAATCGGTATATAGATGCATATTACAACTTAGGCACGGCTTATTTTAACAACAAGCAACTGGATCAAGCCCTAGAAATAACAAAATTGGTTTTGTCAATAGATCCAAACCACCGTGATGCGCATGAACTACTCAATTTAATTTATGAACAGAAAAGGTTAACAGAAAAAAGATAATAAATGTCATTAATTATCTGCATGTAGCTTTTGAATAATCACAAGGAAAACGGACAATTCCCTCACCGCTGAAAGCCTACCAATTACCTTTATTTGTAATTTACAAATTGGATGGCAAAATCGTAATCCTGATCTTTTATTGCCTTAATAATTGCCTGGAGGTCGTCAATCTTTTGAGCTGTCACGCGCACTTTATCTTCCTGAATCTGAGACTGTACCTTGAGCTTCAAACCCTTGATAAATTTAACGATTTCTTTGGCCTTTTCCATGGGGATACCCGATTGAAAAGTAATAACCTGACGTATGGCGCCGCCCAGCGCACTTTCAGCCTTCCCAAAATCCAAAGCCTTTATTGGAATATTTCTCTTCGCAAGTTTTTCTTTTAATATTTCGGTTAAGCTCCCCATTTTATAATCATCGTCGGCAATCAATGTTATAGAATTGTCATTATTTAAAGTAATGGAAGACTTGCTCCCTTTAAAATCATATCTGACAGCAAGTTGTTTTTTAGCCTGATCGACAGCATTATTAACCTCGTGCATTTCTACCTTACATACAATATCAAATGAATGCGTTTCAGCCATATACGTATCTCCTTAACATAGATAAATGAAAATATCAAAATGCAATGGATACTCTTATTTTGTGCTTCGGTGGTTTCGTCTTACATTTTCAATTTAACTTTATCTTTAATATCCCATTTTTCTAATTTCTTCCTCTGTAAACCCGACATAATGCGCAACTTCATGCCGTACTACATTAATTATTCTTCGCTTTATCTCTTCTTCTGAACGACAGATGGCTTCGATATTTTTTTGATATACCGTAATCTTTTCTGGCAGCGTACCGGAATGCCACACACTCTTTTTGTTCAGCGGTATGCCCTGGAATAATCCCATCAACATGGTATTCGGTAACAGTCTCAGTTTTCCCAATACAGAACTACTTGGTTTGTCCTCCACAACGACAGACACATTTGACAAACGATCTTTTAAATTTTGCGGCAATTCATGAATCGCATCTCTCACCAGTCGGTCAAAATTAGTTACACATTCTCCGGTTGGATATTCTGGAACTACTTCAACTGGTAAATATTCGCCCATTTCACTGATTTTATATTTACCCATAAATATTTTACCTACGAAATAGATGATTGCACCTATAATCGCAAAGGTCACCCAGAAGTTCCATCCATGCACAATCATAATACCTCCCAGTGCCCCCAAAAGCGCAGTGATTGTAAAAAATCCCAATACTATGCAAAATCCTTTCGTATCCCTTTCGCATATTTTACCGGTGATTAGCGGAACCATTTCCATACCACATCCAGAGCAGGTGATACTCTTTTTCTGGCTGTACTCATCAAAATGATATGGCTGTCCGCAGTGAAAACATTTTAGCAACTCCAATTCTTTTACCATAATAATCATACTAATTATATCAGTATTTTTCCCTGTGTCTAAATAAATTCAGGTGTTTAACCATTATGAAATCTTACAAGTTATACACATATTCCCTGTTTATAGATATTCCACAGATCCGCATGTATTTTCTGTGGCACATAATTGAAATTTTTGTAAGACCACACGGTAACAGTAGACTGAATGAGTCCCATAAAGGCAACAGCAGCCATATTGCAATTAATATTTTTATTAATAAGTCCTAACTTTCCAGCGCTAATAAGTAAATTTTCTATCTTTGTTAAATACTTCTGAATAAGCCGCAGTATCATTCTTCTTATCACAAGGTCACTGAACTGCATGGCTCCCATCATTACAGCAAAAGATGTTTTGCGGCGGTTTTTTGCTAAAATAAGCTGTGCAAGCAAGATATTTTTTAGACTTCGAACTGGATCTTTATCAATTATTGCTTTATCTATAGCTTCCATGAGTGTCTCTTCAATATTACTGATCATCAAACTCAATATGTCTCTTTTGCTCTTGAAATGCCGATAAATAGCCCCTCTGGTAGTGCCTGTACGTTTAGCTATTTCGCTTAAGGTAACATATTCAATGCCTTTTGTAGAAATAATCTTTCGAATAATGTCTACAATCTGTTGTCTTCTGATATTGGTAGATTTTCTAATCTGCATAGTACCTCCTTTTATATGAATTGTAATTAAGCTACAGAGTTTATAAACTATCATTATTTGTATACGCCTGTATACAATATTTAGAAATATTATAATTAAATAAATGTTAGATTAAAAACAAAACTTTAAGTCATTAAAAACCGAGGTAAAATGAATGAAGTTAATGGCAGGTAAATATTTGATAACTTTGGAAGATTGGTTTTTGTGTTGGTATTACAGGTGGCCGATATTTGTATTGGCTAATGGAGTATACTGCACCCATGAGTAATGGACACGGATAAAAGGGAGAAATGCAAGAAAAAGACGGTCCGCTACAAAAATCCTAATCTGAACGAATCAGAAGTGTAAAATGAAATTTAAATAAATTCAATCCTTAACCTGATCAAAATACCATTTTTTTGCTGAAATATCGTAGGAAATGAGGCAGGTAAGATTGTCGGTGGTAACCACGCAATACCGCTTCCTGAGCATACCTTGAATAGTTTGATCCAGCCATTCATTTACAACTTCCTTCACGTTAAACAGTCTTCCCCGCAGTTTAAAGCTATACGGAATCACATAATTGAGTGTCAGGTCGTTAACGGGCACCCATATCGAAGACCTTGCTAAATGAACAATCATAAATACAGAGGAAAAACACCAGAGGGCAATGCAGGCAATAGAGAAGCACATCGAAACTATGTCCAGATATTGTCCTTTAAACAATTCAACTAACTGAATCGTACTGTTTGCATATAAACCCAGGGTAAAGGCAATCTCCCAGTATCCCACAGTAAACACAAGTCCTTCATCACCGCAAGCCTGTTTCCTGATTGCCAGGACTACCAGGAACGGCAGCCACCACAACCCGATCGACCAAAAAAACAGGGAAATCCCCTTCAGGAATGGGAGAAAATCCACAAATGGCCCGCCCAAGGAATTTATACACTGATACAATGTAGAACCCGTAAGCGCCGTTAAAGCGGCCGCTCCGGCATTCATCCAGTATGGTGATAGCGCTGTATTACTTCTGAACTGGTAAAAAATTAATCTCATGATAATTAATACCATAAAGATGAGATACAGGCTTGCTCCTATAGACCAGAGAGCAAACGAAAATAATTGAATAAACATAACATGTTTTGTTGCATGTTCTGCAACGACTACCCCAAGAAAAGCCGTGGACTGAGTGCCTGCTGTGGCAAAGAACCACCCACCGTGAAATATCTCCTCAATCTTCCTGTCTTCAGATTTTCGATGCAAAAACAGGATGCTGAATGAGAAAAGTGATATGCCCAGCCAGAAACTTATAGCTACATACCAGAATATACTGGCCGTTGTATGCAAGTGAAATACTTTGGAGAAACAAACGCCGACAAGGTTAATAGCTACAACAATGGTAAATAAATTGAGCGTTTTTTTTGGATTGAGCAGTTCGTCTAAAGTATACTTGCTGAATAATACCGTTTGTGAAACCTTAAAAACGGCCACAGAGAGGAATATGACCAGACTAGCGATAAAAAACCAGGGGACAATCACCGCACAGCCATACAAATGAGAGATGAATGCAATCATTAGTGTGGCTGCAACGGCAGTAAACCATCGGGTATCCAGTGAATAGGTTGCAATCTTTAATAAACTCATAAATCGTCTCTAAAGAAAATTCGAAATACTAAGCTCGAAATCCGAAATGAACTTTATT
>JAUSDH010000291.1 GCA_030650655.1 Candidatus Brocadiaceae bacterium | reverse complement strand
ACGTATCTGGCGAGGAGACGGAACTGGATAAGACGGTAATTGAGGTGATCGGCGATCCACTGGTGCATATCATCAGAAATTCAATAGATCACGGGATTGAGACACATGATGAACGTATATTAAAAGGAAAACCAGCAGAGGGTCTTGTACAATTAAATGCGTTCCACAAAGGCGGAAATATCATTATCGAAGTCGAAGATGACGGAAAAGGGCTTTGTAAAGACAAGCTTTTAAAGAAGGCCATTGAAAAAGGGTTGGTTGAAGAAGGTGCATCGCTCTCTGATCAGCAAATCTATAACCTCATCTTTGCTGCCGGGTTTTCAACGGCAGAAAAGGTAACCGACATCTCAGGGCGTGGTGTAGGCATGGATGTCGTTAAAAAGAATGTTGAGCGTTTGCGCGGCAAGGTTGATATCTCCACGGTGGAAGGAAAAGGCACTAAAATAACCATTAAACTGCCGCTCACCCTGGCGATTATTGACGGTATGATCGTACAGGTTGGTAATGAAAAATATGTTATTCCCATGCTTTCAATCGAAGAATCTATCCGCCCAAACAAAGAACATATTTCTACCGTGCAACGTCGCGGCGAATTGCTCAATATACGAGGCAACCTTCTGCCCATTGTGCGTTTACATAATTTATATAACGTTAAACCTAAAAAAATCAATCCATGGGAGGCGTTAATCCTGATTGTCGAAGGAGAAGGGCGAAGATGCGGAGTCCTTGTTGATGATCTCCTGGGCCAGCAGCAGATAGTAATTAAGAGTCTCGGAGAGCAGTTCCGTAATGTTCGAGGCATCTCAGGAAGCGCCATACTTGGAGATGGGTGTGTGAGTCTCATTTTAGATGTGGGCGGTATTATGAATATGGCTTTAAATTAGGTTTGGTAATTAAATATTCCCCACCCTTGATGGGAGGGGCAAGGGGAGGGTGATTAACTTTTTCCTTCACCCCCCACCGAGCCTCCCCCATCAAGGGGAAGAAACAATGGTTTGAAATTTCTATACATTAAATTAGGCCTTCTTTAATTTTTTCAATGTAGCTCGAACTTCAGTTCGCTTACATCCTACGCGAACTGAAGTTCACGCTACAATTACAACTTTGAATTTTACGTGCGGGTTCAGGTTTGTAACCTGAACCCCTTATTTGGAAAAACCGAAGACTCCTGCCTGTGCATATCACGCAGACAGGTGCGACTTGTCACCGTTTATCTAAACACAGAGCGAAAGTAGAGCCGCACGGCAGTACGTCAGTACCTTCTAAAAAATGGGTGTAGAGACAGGTTTAAAACCTGTCTCTACTTGAACCCGCAAAGGCTAAGGGGTTGTAAAATAGCCCAGAAAACACAATCCCCTAAATCCCCCTTTGTTAAGGGGGATTTAAACGGAATAACTAAATGAAAGGAGATTCATATGCAGGCATTCTTGGAACAAAAGAGAAGACCTGATGTATTTAGCGTATCATCACATGAGGGGAAATACCTTACCTTTGTGCTCTGTGGAGAAGAGTACGGCATACAGATTCTTAAAGTAAGAGAAATTATCGGAATTATGAACATAACACCTGTGCCACAGACACCAGGTCACATTAAGGGGGTAATTAACCTGCGTGGAAAGGTCATTCCGGTAATAGATTTAAGGTCAAAATTTGAACTTGAAGAGACACCGCACACAAAAGAAACATGCATAATAGTCGTGGAGGTGCAGAACATCCTTACAGGTGTTATTGTAGATACCGTATCGGAGGTATTGGATGTCAATGCTGAAGAATTAGAAGCCTCACCGCATTTTGGAAACGGCGTCAATACCGAGATGTTTCTTGGTATGGCAAAAATAAAGGACAAGGTAAAAATTCTGCTCGATATAGACAAGGTTCTGGGAACCGAGGATATCAATGCGGTAAAGAGTTTAGCTAGTTAGTGTTTTCTAAACAACCCGGGAGGAGATTAAAATGTTTAAGAGAATGAAATTAATGTCGCGTTTTATAGTTACCATAATTGTATCAATAGTCATTGCGATGAGTGTACTTTCCTACTTCAATATGAAGCGACAGAACGACCAGTTTCTAACAGAAGTAGAGACACAAGCTACTATGGCAGCACATGAACTGATGTGTATAAGGAAGATACTAGCAGAAAAACAAAAAGTCATTAACACCGATTCAAAAACTGGCAATGTGGAATTTAAAGGCGTGATCCCTGCAATCATCGGTCGAGAGGTGTCAGAGTTATTCAGTGCAAGCACTCCATTTAAAATGAAACAGACAAGCCTTAAATACAGAAATCCTGACAATAAACCCGATGACTGGGAAGCAAAACAGCTTCTAAGATTTGAGTCATGCCCTGACTTAAAAGAAATAAAAGAGGTTGTAAAACTGGAGGACGGTTCAAAATTATTTCGATGCATCATACCTCTTAAGATAGACGACGGTTGTTTGAAATGTCATGGTGACCCCGTAACGAGTCCGACAGGAGACGGCAAAGATGTCGCAGGTAAATCAATGGAAAATTATAAACTGGGTGATATCCGTGGTGGTATAAGTGTAACTGCGCCAATGTCAGCAATAACGCAAGCAATTACATCCAATAGGAATTTTAATATTTATGGCAGTATAATATTTATTTTCGTTATCGGTGGCGTAGTGTTTTTTATTGTTAGAAACATAATAGGTTTTCTCAAGCAACTTGTTGAAAATCTCTACGAGGGTGCTGAACAGGTTTCGTCTGCATCAGAACAAATATCAAGCTCGAGTCAGGCTCTGGCTTCTGGCGCTACTCAGCAGGCAGCGTCTTTAGAGGAAACATCCTCTTCGATTGAACAGATGTCTTCCATGACAGCAAGAAATGCAGACAGCGCTAAAGAGGCAAATCAGCTTGCGATAAAATCAAGAACCTCGGCAGAAAATGGCAGTCTGGCGATGAAAGAAATGTATGATATCATGAAAGAATTGAATTCCGGTAATAGCCAGGTTCTTTCGATTATCAAATCTATTGATGAAATCGCTTTTCAGACGAATCTTCTGGCGCTGAACGCTGCGGTAGAAGCAGCAAGAGCCGGCGAACATGGAAAGGGTTTTGCTGTGGTTGCCCAGGAAGTAAGAAGCCTCGCACAGAGAAGTGCTGTCGCCGCAAAAGAAACTGCCGCTCTCATCCATTCAAGAGTAGAATGCACAGAACGCGCCACAAAAGTAGCGGATAAATTGAGCATTACATTACATGATATAGTCGTGGATACAAAGAAGGTCACCGACCTTGCAGGTGAAATCGCTGCTGGTTCGCAAGAGCAGGCAGATGGCACAGGACTATTAAACAAAGCGACTTCTCAAATGGATCAGGTTACCCAAAACAATGCCGCTACGGCCGAGGAATTGGCCTCTTCAAGTGAAGAACTGTCAGCGCAAGCTAAAAGTTTAGAAGATAGGGTATACGACCTAGCCAAAGAAATTGGAATAGAAAATACAGATTCAGATAAATCGGAAAGTACTTACAGACATGCTAATCGTGATCAAGAAACCTACCGGAAGAATACTGTCCGGCCAAAAAACAATAAGTCAAGACACGCTGAAGATGAAGATACTATAATTTTTGATGAAAAGAAAAAGAACAACGGACACCGTAAGTTTAATAGAGAAAAGGTAAATCATAACAGACAAATAAGTGATGAAGTAATTCCTATGGATGAATTCAAGGATTTTTAATGAACAAATATTTACAAAAGATAAATATTGTAACCGTTTATTTTTGAAAAATACTATTGTAGAAAATAATGATCAAAACGTAGAAATTCACGTTATTCCTACGTTGTCCCCCTTAACAACGGGGGATTCAGGGGATTGTTTTTTTCTGGGCATTTTACAACTCCCTTACCCCTTTTCTAAGGGGGATTTTATACCACCTAAAAACCCGCATAAATAAAATGAAATTTCCTATACAATCAAGTTGTGGGCGTGAATTCTTTTTATTTTGTAACCTATATTTAGGAGGAAATTAACCTGTTTAAAAGGGGAGGTCTCTCAACAACGTGAATTACACTCCAAATGCTATTACTGTTGGCGTAGGTGATTTAAAGATTACACAGTCACCTAACATTTTAAAGACATTATTGGGTTCATGTATTGGAATTGTACTGCACGACCCAGTAAATAGAGTTGGCGGTCTTTTGCATATCATGCTCCCGAAGAAAAACGGTAAAGATTTAAAAATAACGAAATATGCTGATCCGGGACTGTTATATTTTATTTCTCATATGATAACGAACACAGGCGCTTTAAGAGGCACTCTTTACGCCAAGATATTTGGCGGCGCTAAGATGTTTGAAACAAACGGTATGCTTAATATAGGCGAATCAAACGAGATGGAGGTTCGGAGGATATTAAAAGAAGAAGGTATAAAGATTGTGGCATCGAAAACCGGCGGTACAAAGGGATACAACATATCGTTCGATACGCACACCGGCGATGTAACATGCCGTATATTTGGCGAATCAGTAGAAGTTTATTGACGAACCCTATTTTATATCAGTTCAGCCCCCTCCCCTAACCCCTCCCACAAGGGGCGGGGGAAAATGTTTCCTCCCCCTTGATGGGGGAGGCTAGGTGGGGGTGCTGAACTGTTACCCTATATTACAGTATAAAGAACTGTCCGTTTATAAATTAGACTGCCTTCGGCAGCGACTTTTAACCTCCCCTCTAGAAAGAGGGGCTGGGGGTGTGTTGCGGCAAACTTACACACCCCTTTATCCCCTCTTTTTAGAGGGGAATCAAAAAAGATTGAAATTCCTTAGCATTAAATTAGGCCTTCGGCGACTTAATAATACACATTTTCACTACAGCAATCCACCCCCTTAGCCCCAGCTAGCGGGGGACAGATGGTTGTACCCCTCAGTGATAGGGATTAAGGGGAAGGCGCATTTGTTTGAATTTCCTGAACATTAATACTTAACGGAACGAAAGAGGTAATCAATGAACATTACTCAAGATAGTATGAAAATAGTTCAAATAATGTTTAGACTTTGCATTGACAGAGCCTCCAGGGCACTGTCTAAGACATTAAAAACAGGCGCAAAGATTTCTCTTTCTAGAGTGTACATAGTAGATTTAAGTGAGACTACTGCAATGATGAATGACGACCTCAGAGAAATGACGGGTGTTATGGTCGATTTTAAAGGAAATGTGAGCTGTAAGCTTTTGTTTATGTTGCCGATGGAGGGATCCTTAATTCTCACAGACCTCTTTCTTAGGCAACCCGCAGGAACAACTAAAGAGTATAACGAATTTACGGAAAGTGTAATACAAGAACTCGGAAACATTCTTGCAAGCCACATTAGCAATGCCCTCGTTTCTGATTTTAACGCCACTCTGGTTCCGCAACCTCCACATGTGCATAATGACTATGCTGGAGTCATGTTTTCAAATCTTGTCCTGGAACAAGGCATGATGGATGACAAACTCTTACTGATGGAGACAAAATTCGAAATTTGTAAAACGGAACTCGAGTGTTATCTTTTTTTGGTACCGGGATTGGATTCATTTGCAAAATTGTTAGATAATTCAGGAGTTAAATCATGAGAAAAATATTAGTAGTAGACGACGCTAAAGTCACAAGGATGTTAATCAAACAGATTTTGACCCGGCACGGATTTCAGGTTGCAGGAGAGGCTGGAAATGGAAGGGAGGCATTTGAAAAATACAAGGAATTGAGACCAGACGCAGTAACTATGGATATCATAATGCCAGAGGTAGACGGTATTCAAGGGCTCAAAGAAATCATGGCTTTCGATAAACAGGCAAAGGTAATCATGGTTTCTGCCATTGACCAGCGTGATTCATTAACGGATGCCATTCGACATGGCGCTACCGATTACGTGGTAAAACCATTCGAAGACGACCGCATGG
>JAUSDH010000288.1 GCA_030650655.1 Candidatus Brocadiaceae bacterium | reverse complement strand
TTTAAATGCAATTAAATATCGAATATCGAACAAAAAATGTCGAATTATTAAGTTTTTTTCCTTCGAAATTCAATATTCCTTGTTCTACATTCGATATTTCACTCTTAAATGCTATAGCTCTTTCTTAAGTTAACGCTTATGGGGGCCGGGGGTGTGTTACGGCATGCTTACACACCCCTTTATCCCCTCTTTTTAGAGGGGAAACTATACGTCTGATTGAATTTCCTGAACGTCAAATCAGAACTTCGGCAACTTTTTATCTGTGCAATCGAGACGGTTGCGCTACCAGCTTGAAATTCCTAAACATTAAATCAGATTCCTTGATTCCGTTTTTGCTCTCTTATCCCCAATTATTATTCCTTATATCAATAATCAAGAATTATGTCCATGAAAATTTAAGTGCCGTTTAATATTCTATTGATTATTTTTTTTGTGCTGGTAGTATATGGGGCATTGAAGGTTTTTTTTGTAACAAATCACTACGGAAAAACACGGAATCAGCGGTGAATTGTTTCATGTTCAAGAAATTACAAATACCTTTATAATTCGGTGCATTTTGAAAAAGGAGGATGTCCGGTGGTAGACATATTAGCAAGAGATATAATCCTTATTATTTATACTTTTTGGTTAATCATCACGGGGATATTGGTTTTTTTTATGCAGGCAGGCTTTGCCTTCCTGGAAAGTGGGCAGGTGCGTTCCAAGAATGCTACCCATGTCTATATGAAAATATGCGCAAACATCGGGATAGGGACATTGGTCTGGTGGCTGTTCGGATTTGCCATTTTTTCCGGCAACTGGAATTACTGTCTTTTGGGAGTGATTGACCCGTCAAGCGTGGACAATCTGAATGTGTACGGGCACTGGTTTACCATGTGGGGATTTTGTCTGGTTTCATGCTCTATTGCATCGGGTGCCATAGCAGAGAGGTTTAGTTTCAAGGCATACCTTATCTATGTTACCCTTTATTGCGGGTTCATGTATCCATTTTTTGGATGGATGGCGTGGTCTGCCGGGCCGCTCTTGAAATGGGGCTATGTTGATTATGCGGGTTCTGTAGTGGTGCATTTCCAGGGTGGCTTAACGGCGCTTATTGCCGCAATGATTGTGGGGCCACGAATGGAGAAATATGCCAGTACCAGCAAGAAATCGTGGCTGTTTGAGTTTGGACGTGGAGAATGTTCTACCATTCCGGGACATAACGTTTCGCAGATGATGCTTGGGGTATTCATATTATGTGTGTGTTTTTACGGTTTTAATGTGGGTTCTGTATTGGTTGGGACGCTATGTGAACCAACAGCAAATGTAACAGCGCTGGAGATGATCCACGTCCTTGTAAACGATTTACCCACAACCACCATTAATGTTACCATGAGCATGGCAGGCGGTATTCTTGGGGCTATGTTTGGCGGATGGCTGATGAATAAAAAACCCGACCCGCTTACCACGGGAAATGGCGCGATAGCGGGTATGGTGTCCATCTGTGCCGGGGTTGGCTTTACCCATCCTGGTTTTGCGATTGTTGTAGGAATAATCAGCGGCGGGATTATTCCACTGGTGGTGAAATCACTGGATAAGATCGGGATTGATGATACGGTGGGTACATGCGGCGTGCATTGTACCGCCGGGGCTATTGGAGGAATTTCAACAGGGGTGATGGGGCTTATACGGCCTGCCTATCACGGTGTGACGTGTCATATCGGTATTCAAGCCCTGGGTTTTATTATTTGTATTGTCTATGCGTGTTTATGTGCCATTATTATATTTGGCGGGCTTAAGGCTGTAGGTTTAGGTCGAGTGAGTGAAGAAGATGAGGCAATGGGACTTGATATTGCTGATCATATGACGCCAACATATCCAGAGTTTGTTTCCGGCGGTATAAAAGGATATTAATTAAAGTGAATATGGTAAAACCGAGACTGTTTCTGCTTACAATAGCCCTTGTTGTTCAAGGGCTATTTTTTTCTGTAGATGGCGCTGAAGAATTGAGGGTTAAAGCTTCTTTTGCCGTTGAGGAGAAGTCACGCTTTGAACAAGCACGGCAATATGCCGAAAGAGGGCTGGTCGACCTTGCCATCCCAGAGTTGCAAAAAATGATTGAGTTTTATCCTGATGACTTAGAAGCTCATGCATATCTCGGGTGGGCTTATAGTCAGAAGGGATTGATTTCCGATGCAGTCCGAGAATTACAAAAGGTTTTAGAGATGAACCCCGACCTTCAAAAAATGCCGTTTGACTATCCCATGGTAAAAGATATTCCTGCTACTGTTAAGGAATTCACTACAAGTTTTGAAGAAGTGATTGCTGTGATAAACGAATTTCCCGTTGCTCACGAGGTATTGGGGCTGTGCTATGTGTTGCAGGGGAGATTGGGCGAGGCCTTAAACGAATATAAAAAAGTATTAGAACTGGAATCCTGTTTTGTTAGAAAAGACGTAACAGCTTACCCCCACCTAAACCTCCCCTCCTCCCCCTTTCTCCCCCTCAGTGAGGGGGACAGGGGGAGGAAACTAAGGAACAATGAGTATTCCCCGCCCCTGGCGGGAGGAGTTAGGGGAGGGGGTGAACTGTTACGAAAAGGCTTTATAGCTAACGGGAAGAAAGCCATTTCTCCGATTGATCAGGCTATACGTGAATACGAGGACGTTTTAAGGGCAAAACCTGATTGTGTGGAAGCCTATCTTAGATTGGCCTGTGCTCATGCAGAGAAGGGGACGCTGGATGCAGCCATTGAAAATATGAAAAAGGTACTATCCGTGGAACCTGATAGGCTAGAAGCCCATGTCTACCTCGGTTGTTTTTATGCAACGAAGTGGATGCTGGACGAGGCAGTAAAGGAGTTGTGTGAGGCAAAGGAATTCAGGGATTGTATCCTTGAAAAGCTCATTACAGAAGGGGAAAGCAGTATCCACGATTGCAACTTTGATAAAGCAGTATCTGTGGCAAGAGAGGTTATTAAGATAGATCCCGGAAATAAAAAGGCACGCTGGCTGCTTGCAATGGCGTATAGTAAAAAAGGGGAGATGGATGAAGCGGTTAACGTATGCAAAGAAATCATTGGTTTGTATCCGGATGATATTCATGCTTACACGTTATTGGGATGGATTTATGTGCAGCGTGATTTGCTTGAAGATGCAATGAATCTGGCAGGACAGGCGGTTCGGATAGAGCCTGAGAATGCAGACATTCGAGCATTGATGGCCTTTATTTATGCATCTCAAAACCAGATACACGAAGCGATAGAGATGTGTAACATGGTTAACAATAAAGCATCAGGAGAAAATGTTTCGGCAGATTATGGCTGGGTGAAAGGAAATGTTACTTCAATTGAGCAGAAGTTGAGAGAGGTTATGGACGTCTTAAAAATGAAACCTGATTATACAGAAGCTTATCTGTGTTTGGGGTGGTTGCATTCAAAGAATGGAGAGATTGATGAGGCAATTACTGCCTTCAGGAAGGTGATTGAATTAATGCCGGATTCCTATAATGTCCATTTGTGTCTGGGAAATATGTACGTGCAAAAAGGGGAAATAAAGAATGCGATAACCGAGTACGATAAAGTATTGGAAATTTTATCCAAAAAAGTTCACGATGATATGGCACAGGGGTTAGCGTTAATTAAAAAGGGAGACATAGGGCAGGCCGTGGATTGTTTTAACGAAGTGTTGAGGGTCGATCCAGAATGTGGGGAAGCATATGCCTTTCTTGCGGATGCTTATGAAAAAAAAGGATTGTATAGTGTCGGGATGGTCTTGAGATTACAGGGCGAAAGGCTTAAACAAGGGGTGCAGAATTGATTAATTTTTCTAGTAGGTAGGGGTAATTCATGAATTACCCCTACCAGATTGAATTTCTTAAAACATTAAATCAGGCTGCCTTCGGCAGCAGTTTTTAAAACTCCCCTCTAAAAAGAGGGGTTTGGGGGTGTGTAAGTATGCTATTAACACCCCCCTTTAATCCCCTCTTGCTAGAAGGGAAACGTAATAGTTCACCGCAAACCAGGGCGCGGAAAATGCAGCGTTGATTGAAATTCCTTAACATTAAATTGAATAGGAGACATCATGATAGATAAAATGAAAAATCACATTATTTTAAGTGGGATATCATTCATATTTTTAATGGTAGCATTTAGTTTGTGCCTATCACTTGCGAATGGTCAGGGATTGCCAGAATCAGCTTTGTCGAAATTACGAGCAGAGGATAACCCCGACTGGAAGGTGGCGTGGGATAAGCAGACAGCAGCGGCAAAACGGCTGTTTAACGCTAAGAGCAAGGCCTTTCCTGGAAAACCACACGATGCAGCAAGAGAGTTTTTGACTTCATATCATGGCCTCTTTGGATTGCCTCCTGATCTCAATAATTTAAAGTTAAGAGAAAGCATAAAAACGCCTCTGGGCGAACGGGTGATATTCAGGCAATACCATAATCAGATACCGGTTATGGGCGCTGAGATCGCCGTGCATGTATCTGGCAAAAATAGTATCTTTTTAGTGGATAATCATTGTATTCCAGATATACGGATAGACACACAGCCATCGGTTGAAAAAGATGATGCAGTGAGCACGGCGGTAAGGGCATTGGGTGTGGATGCAGCCAGGATTGAGAAGGCATCATCGGAATTAGTAATCTTGCCGAGCGGCGCTGACCAGCATCTGGCATGGAGGGTAATTGTTTCTAAAAAAGGGCTGATTGACAGGACGTGGCTTGTGTACATTGATGCAAAGAAGAAGGGGTGGGTGCTCTATAAGAAGAAACTCCAGAGCTCTGCCACAGGGACAGGCAGCGTCTTTAAGGAAAATCCCATTACAACCCAGACTTTATCTACGGTTACGTTGAATAATTTGACTGACAATTCTTCTTCGTTGGAAGGGGATTATGGGAAACCTTACAATGCCAATTGTCTGGAGACGGCAGAGGATACATCAGATATTTCAGGCCTTTCTACGGTATCTTCTCCAGATAGGAATTATGGTTATACGAGTATTAGTGATACTCGGCTGGAAGAGGTTATGGTGTATTATCATTTAAACAGGATGCATGATACGCTAAAGTCAACCTTTGGTTTCATCAGTTTAGACAATCAGATGCCCATGTTTGTAAATGCCCAGGACCCCAATTCTCCCTCGAGAGGCTACGATAATGCCTTTTACTCGAGAGATGATAATTTTTCGTCAACAGGTTATTTGCTTTTTGGCTGTGGGGATGAACTTAATAATCTTGGACTGGATGCCGATGTAATTACCCATGAGTATGGTCATGCCGTTTTAGACCACATCCAGCCGGAATTGTACGAAGTTGTCGAACATAATTACAGCGGGGCAATCCATGAGTCTGTCGGGGATGTGATGGCATCCTACTTTGACGGTAACGGGATTATTGGTGAATGGGGATTGACCGGAAAATTTGGTTCGGGAGACTATTCCCGGAATATGGACAATAACCGGAAATATCCTGACGATGTGTATGAACCATCTTATGGCGTGTCGGAAGTGCATTATACCGGAGAAATACTCAACGGGGTTTACTGGGACATAAAGGATGTTGTGGGGACGGATACGGCATTCCAGGTATTTTTTTCAGCCATCAATGTACTCCCCAATGATGCCAATTTTTTTGACATGAGAGATGCATGGGTAACGGCTGATAACAATACCTATAGCGGGGCCAATACAGGCGCTATCGAGGCGGCATTTGCCAATCATGGCATTGAAGGCGACGATCCGGGGAATACGAACGCCACCCTGAAATTAAAAACGTTGATCTTTTACAAATACGATCCTAATACAGGCAGTGTGCAGAAGCAAAAAAGATTTCGAAGGGGGGATTATATCCTGGTTTCCGTGAAGGCAAATATTTCTCATTTAACCCCTGCCTACAATCTTATTCCAACAGATGTATCCGTGTTTGGAAAAGGTTCTGACACATTTCAAGGTGAGTCGGTTTATGTCGAGGCGTTAGACGGTATCAATGAATATCAAATTGCACTTCTAACATCCGACTCGGCAAGCGGGAAAATAAAGGTAAAAGTAAAGGTCAGAATGGGCGGCACGAATACGGTGAAAATAAAGAAGGGGACGTTTACCATAAAATAGCAACAGCGGTTCTTCTGGAAATTTCCTGGAAAAGAAGACCTGTTCAGGATATGTTCATGAGTAGAGCGCCCTGCGGCACCGATCTGTCAAAATCATTTGTTAACTATCTTATAGAAAAATTTGATAAACAAATATGTATGATAAAAAAGATACGCGTAGCTATTCCTGAAGAGAAGATAATAGAATTTTGTAAGAAATGGAAGGTACGTGAGTTTGCCTTATTTGGCTCAGTACTCAGGGAAGATTTTTGTCCAGATAGTGATATTGATGTGCTTGTAAAGTTTGATGATGAG
>JAUSDH010000287.1 GCA_030650655.1 Candidatus Brocadiaceae bacterium | reverse complement strand
CAATCTGAACACTCATTTCCGCAGCAGTTTTGTGGAGGTATTGGGTGTCAAACGTGCGGAACAAATGTTGGAAAGGGTTGAATTCCACGACACACCCAAGCACGCCAGTTGGTTGAATATGGCGGAAATCGAAATAGGAATTATGGATCGATAGTGCATCGGGGGTAGACTGGCAAGCGAAGCGATGCTCAAGTCAGAAGTGGCTGTTTTGGAAGCACCGCCGCAATCAAGCCCAGACCCGAATCGAATGGAAGTTCACCCGACAAGATGCCGACCATAAACTATCCAGGGATTATGTTTCGCATTTAACCTGTCACAGTACGAGCATTCAAAATAAGCGCAAGATTAAAAATTCGCTGGGAGGAAATTTTGAAAGGGGATTGATGTAGTACCAAAACCCTGTAGTTCGGCTTCGGCTGGTTCAATCGTCCACGATTGAACCGAAACGTTTGGCTTTTTTGCGGCTCATGCCAGTTCAGTTCACAGTCAGTTCAAACCGTGTGGTTCAATCTGCAAGATTGAATCAGCCCAATGAAGTTAAACTACCTGCCGTAAAAGTCCCCCTTAGAAAAGGGGGATTCAGGGGGTTGTTTAATATAAAATACCCTTAACTTAATGACATTGCCGGTGCAATACGATGCTTAGTCATACTTAACTCCTTAATGATAATCGACAATTATGTTTATTATCTTCAAGGGAAAATTAAGAGGCTCGCGAGGCACTGCCGGTCGAAAGGGACAGAAACAGATACGTCCTCATGAAAATGGGGATAGGCCAAACCTAAACCACTACGCCAGTGCCCTACTCTATCCAATTACCGATTAGAACAAATTATTTCGTAATTACTTTGAGTTCTTCTCGAATTACCTTACGTAGTTTTCTTTCAAGCGTACTATTCGTTTGCTGAATATACTCTCGCAACGCATCATTGATTAACGTTTGATAGTTACCACCACCAGCCTTATGAATTTGGTTGCGGAACCAATTTAGTATGTCAGTGTCAATACGTATAGTGATACGAGTCTTTCCTCTTGCAGGTTTCACTATTGCACCCTGTTCTGCATCGTCAAAATCATACTCTTTTTCTTTCATAAATTTCCCTTTCTCTTTTTGTGGCTGTGCGTGCTGAAATTAGACGTATGTCATTGTTCCTGTATGTGTATACAACAACAAGTGCACGGCTAAGAAAATCCATTCCAATAGTTACAAAACGCCGTTCGTTCCCAACGTAATGTTCTTTAATGGTTAATGCCCACTCATCTTCAAATACTCCAACCGCATCAGCGAAATCTATACCATGTTTCTTTAAATTAGAATCTGCTTTCTCTGGGTCCCATTGGTAAGCCATAAGTGAATTGTATGTACAGTATATGCACAAGTCAAATACAAAATAGATACTTTACAAAAGATGCAATCTGCAATGTTGACATGGACTAATCGGGGTGAAAAGGATGGGCGGGATGGGCGAAACTAAGCAAGGTTAAAAATTCTATTATTGGAAATTTTGAAAGAGGATTACTGTAGCATTCGAGCCTTAAAAGCAACCACAGATTCCGCAGATTACACAGAATTTTTTGTTTCTTCTGTTTTAGGCTCGTGAGGCACTGTCAGACGAAAGGGACAGAAACAGATACGTCCTTATGAAAATGGGGATAGGCCAGACCTAAGCTACTACGCCAGTTCCCTACTCTACCCTAGAAATGTCATACTGCATTTATTTTTGGTATTTATTCTGGCACAGCATATTATTTTCCCTTATATAATTATTGACAAAGGTTAACGTTCTGGTTAGCATAATCTCGCAGTGGAGATAATTATTTATTTTTACAATACTAACACAAGAACATGAAATTATATCTTGACTTATGCGTTTATAACAGACCATTTGACTATCAAGGACACGATAGGGTAGCATTGGAAACAAGTATTTTCACTTATATTATAAAGAAGATTGAAACAGGCGTTTATATCCTAGTGGCTTCCGATGCCTTGATATATGAAAATAATAAAAACCCCGATAGTTTAAGAAATACACGTATCGCTACATATTTTAAACTTGCCCAGGAATTTATTGAAACTAATAATTCTGATATTGACAGGGTAAAATTATTAAAGGGATTTGGATTTTCAGATATTGATGCCCTGCATATATCACTTGCAGAGAGGTCTCATGCAGACTATTTCGTTACCTGTGATGATGATATAACCAATCGTTATCAAAAACACAAAGACTTTATAAAAGTTGATATAGTAAGCTTGACAGAGTTTATTGGATTGGAGGTAAAATAATATGGGAACTACATTCGCCGAAATAAAAACCATGGGATGGCGGGCTTTGGTAAAAGAACTTGGTTACTCCGGTGCTACAAAGTTTATTCTTCTTTATGAAAAGGGAGAAGGAGATTATACAAAAGAACGCAAGGAATTATTCAAAGATATTACAATTGAGGATATTGTCAGGGAAATAAAAGAAAGTAAAAAATAAACGTAAAGGGGGTCTTTATTCTTGCTAATGAGGTTGATTCTTTTTTAACAATCTACTTATGGTCGAATAATGCAGCCCAAGATAATCAGACACTTCCTTCTGGCTATAATTGTATTTCTGCACCGATTCTACTATTTTTACATTTCTTTCCTGTGGTTTTTCTTAGTGGTCTCTGTGGTTTGTCGTTTCTTTAAAATGCCTTTTTCCCAAACACGGACTCGAAGCGGTTGTTGAATGATTCGTGGGTAAAATGAAAATTTTGAGGGCCGTATACTTCCACACAATATGCGGCGCAAACGGCTCCTATTTTTGCCGCATGGACGATGTCATTTTTTGACGTCGCGAGTCCCTTGATTAATCCAGCCCTGTAAGCGTCACCGGCTCCTGTGGGGTCGCTTACCTGACTCACTTTTGCAACAGGTATCTCAAAGGTTTTTGTTTTTCTGTTTTCCTTACGCATGATCGTAGAACCGGATTCCCCTTTTGTTACGATCAGTGTCTCCGTCTTCTCCAGGATATCATCAACAGTCATGGAGGTTTTCTCCTGAGTCAACTGCAGTTCGTAGTCATTGCAGATGAATATTTTTGACCCGTGTATCAATTCTGTCAAAAGCTCTTTAGACCATGCGGGGAGGGATTGCCCCGGATCTAAAATATAATCGATCCCTTTCTTTTTGTAAATATTTGAAAAATTAACCATGTCTCCTAAATTACCCGGCGCAACGATAGCAATGGTCATTTCGCGTGCTACGGAATCGAAGTCATAGTTTGAGTTGAATTTCATTGCGCCCGGGTTAAATGCCGTTATCTGATTGTCTGACTGGTCGGTCGTTATATATGCGCCTGCCGTTAGTTCTTCATCTATGATCTTGATATGTTTTGTGGAAATGTTGTGTTTCGTTAACCAATTTCTATACGGTTCGAAGTCGCGTCCTGCCGTGGCGAGTACGGTTGGGCTTTCACCAAGCAGGGAAAGGGCAAAGGCAATATTGCCTGCCGTGCCTCCAAAATTCTCCATTAAGCCGTTAATCATAAAACATACGTTCAGCATGTGTATCTTATCGGGAAGTATGTGGTCAGAGAATTTTCCGGGAAAGTCCATAATCCTGTCATAAGCCAGTGAGCCAGAAACAAGAATGTTCATTTTATCTCCTTAATTAAATTGTATAGGAATTTTCATTTTATTTATGCGGGTTTTGTGGAGACACTGACAAGCTTCGGTTGTCGTATTTAACTTAAATCCACATATTTTATAATGGCACAATTATTCCCCTCTTGGGAGGGGTTAGGGGTGGGTCCCTTTCCCCGTTTTCACGAGGACAAGTGGCGTGAAATCTCAGTGAATATCTCATGAATTACCGACTTACCCACCCCTAAATCCCCTCCCGAGAGGGGAATTGCTAACTCGATTTTAATCGTTCAACTCACCGCAAAGTTCGCAGAGGTTATGATAAGGGAAAAGAGGTAAAACCAGGAACAACCCCTCGTTTCTTTCATTTGTCTGCGACCTCTGTGGTGAACTATTACATTTATTGTTTACTATAATTTTCTATTTTATATCAACGACCTGGCGCAACGGAAGCCGATGGTGTCATTTTTATATGTGGGTTCGTCGTAATCCCGATTGGCACAACGGATATGGACAACGCCCGAACCATTCCACGATCCACCCCGTAGTACCTTACAGCCGCTCAGTGCCTTGCCTGTCGGTGAAGGTTTTAGTTCGTAAATGGAGATGCCCACCTCTTCCGGTCTTCCAAAATAAGGATTCTCCTCGGCCACGTTAGGCCCTTGCGGGTCTTTATTCGGTGCATGGCGGTAATATTGGCTATCGTACCAATCAGCCGTCCATTCCCATACGTTTCCTGCCATGTCAAAACATCCATAGACGCTTTGACCTTGCGGATATTTTGTAACGGGGGTTGGTTTTTCAATTTTGTTTTCGGCGCAGTTTAATCTTGTTTTATCATATTCATTGCCCCACGGATATATCCTGCCGTCGGTACCGCGGGCAGCCTTTTCCCATTCCGCCTCGGTTGGCAGCCTCTTCCCAGCCCATTTTGCAAATGCCTCGGCCTCATACCACGAGACATTTACAACAGGACAATCAGGTTCTCCCTTGAAAACGGCTTCCAGAGCATTACTTTCCAGGGGTTTTGACTCTAAAATATATTGCCATCCCACATCTGGCCACAAAGCCTTTTGTGTATAGCCACCCGACTCGATGAACTTTTTATATTGCGCATTAGTAACGGGGTATTTGTCTATAAGGTAAGCGCTCAGAAAGACCTCTCTTTGTGGCATTTCATTTTCTAACCGTTCGACTTCAATGTTGCGGTCGAGGTCTAATAACCTTTCGATGTCTTCTTTTGTGCTACCCATGAGTAATGGGCATTCAGGGATAATTAGCATGTCTTCTGGGATGTTTAGCGTATTCGCATTTATTTTGATCATATTTTAGGAAGTTTATCATAGAATGTTTAAATGTCAAAATGGTTTCTTTGATTTTAGGTTATAATCTACAGCACTGCAAAGTCGCAAAGTTACAACCCCCTTAGTCCCCCTTAACAAAGGGGGATTTGGGGGTTGTTATGCGGCCTCTGCGCCTTTGCGGTGAATAGTAGCAATTTTAGGCGTTTAAGATTGATTTGGGAAATAGAATTCATTATTATTCTTGGTTAGTCTAGCATTCCTGTGTAAAAACTTCTTTTCCCCATTCCCCGTTTTCGCGAGGACAAGCTTAGCGGGAATCCAGGCGTGTGCTGATGGGCGGTGGATTCCCGATAAAAGCATTCGGGAATGACACTTGTCCTCACAGAAGTGGGGAATGGGCAGTGCATAACGTCTTTACCGAATGTTTACGTTTTTCACAACCCCCTTCATCCCCCTTTGCTAAGGGGGATTTGTTTGAGGTTTCGCTGCGCTATGTATAAAACATTGCAAAAATATTTTGGTTATACGAGCTTTTACCCGCTTCAAGAGGACATTATCAATGAAGCGCTGGGACAAAGAGACGTCTTTGTCCTTATGCCGACGGGAGGCGGGAAATCCTTGTGCTACCAGTTGCCCGCCCTCCTTTTGGATGGATTGACCGTTGTTATTTCCCCATTGATAGCATTGATGAAGGATCAGGTTGATGGGTTACTGGAGAATGGCATTCCGGCGACGTTTATTAACAGCTCATTGAGTTACAATGAAATCGAGGCAAGAAGACGGAGTCTGTCAAACAAAGAAACGAAGATCCTCTATATCTCACCTGAAAGGCTTGTTATGCCTGAATTTTTGCTATTTTTACAAGGATTAAAGGTCTCTCTGTTTGCTGTTGATGAATCGCATTGTATTTCTGAATGGGGACACGATTTCAGGCCTGAGTACCGCCAGCTAAAGCTATTGAAGGAGAGATTCCCAAGGGTGCCTGTTATGGCCCTGACGGCCACCGCTACGCCTGTCGTTCAAGCGGATATTATTACACAGTTGAAGTTGTCAGGCGGTAAGGTTTTTAAGGCGAGCTTTAACAGGAAAAATTTGTATTATCAGATCAAACCCAAAGAAAATCCATATCATCAACTACTCCAATATCTGGATGTCCGAAAGAAGGATTCCGGGATTATTTATTGTCAGAGCCGTAAAACCGTGGAAAGCCTTGCTTCGGGCTTACAAACAGAAGGATACCGTGCACTGCCGTATCATGCGGGTCTTACAGCCGAAGTCAGAACAGAGAACCAGGAACGCTTCATCCGTGAGGATGTCGAGATTATCGTGGCTACAATAGCATTTGGTATGGGTATTGACAAACCCAACGTGCGGTATGTGATCCATTACGATTTGCCGAAGAGCATTGAAGGATATTATCAGGAGACAGGCCGGGCGGGAAGGGATGGGTTAAAAAGCGACTGCATATTGTTCTTCAGTTACGGTGACAAGAGGAAGATAGAATATTTTATCGACCAGAAGGAAGATGAAAATGAAAAGCAGATTGCCTATAAGCAATTGCGGGAGTTGGTGAGCTATTGTGAAGGTAATGTGTGCCGGAGAAGATTACTATTGGCTTACTTTGGCGAGATATTCGATGAATCGAATTGCGGCAGTTGTGATGTCTGTTTGGAACCGAAGGAAAGATTTGATGGAACGATTGCCGCGCAGAAAATACTGTCGTGCGTTTACCGGGTGGGTGAACGGTTTGGAATAAATTACGTTATTGACGTCCTGCTGGGTTCAAAAAATCAAAAAGTAGCGCAGAATCAGCACGACACGACCAAGACGTATGGCGTTGGTAAAGAATACCGAAAGTCGCAGTGGCAGGCGTTTATCCGTGAGTTAATTGTATTGGGATACGTGAGACTGGATGGAGATAAATATCCCGTCCTGAAATTGAATGAAAAGAGCCGGGATGTGTTATTACGCAATGAAATTGTTTTTTTGACAAGACCCGAAGAAACGCCTCATATTTTTAAGGCAGAGGCAGGTGAAGATTACGACCGCACATTGTTCGAGCAGTTAAGAGTTTTGAGGAAAACAATGGCAGATCGTGAAGGAGTGCCTCCGTATGTTATCTTCCATGATACCAGCCTGAAAGAAATGTCAACACATTATCCCCAAAATGTATCTGACTTGCTGATGATAAGTGGAATGGGAGAACGGAAATTGCGGAGATATGGGGATGCGTTTTTACAGGAGATTGTCAATTACTGCAAACTGCACAACATCGAACCAAAACCACTCCTCCGTAAACGTCCAGAATCTCTTATAAAACAACCAAAGGCTTCTACCGTTCAAACGACCTTAGATCTTTACAAGCAGTGCCTCACGATGCATGAAATTGCGAAAAAGAGAGGCCTGGCATTGTCCACTATTTCCTCGCATCTGGAAAGACTCATTCTGGATGGTGAGGATGTTTCTGTGGACAGCATGGTTGAACCCGAAAAGCAGCAGCGAATCATGCAAACGTTAAAAGAGATGGGCATGCAGACACTGACTCCAATAAAGGAGAAACTTGGAGACGGCTATTCCTACGAAGAAATAAGGTTAGTCAGGGCAAAGATGATGCGTGAAGGTGAAAAAGAAATGTAACTACTCAGCCACGAATGAGCACAGATTGACACAAACTTAAGAAAATATTAAAAAGATTTAAGGAGAAATGGGGAAAAGGAGAATTTTAGCAAAAATTTACGAATTACTTTTTGACTGTCACAAGTATTGTCTTCGTCTGGCCTGCTGCCTGGAATGTGATCCTTGCCTTGCCAGTCTTCTTCTTTGCGGTAATGGTAAATGTTGCCTCACCATTGGCATCCGTGTTTCTGCTTGTTGACAAAATCGATATGAACCTTTTACCGGATGGGGCGATATTTGCCGTTATCGTTTCACCTTCTACAGGGCAACCGTCTTCGCCTGTTA
>JAUSDH010000199.1 GCA_030650655.1 Candidatus Brocadiaceae bacterium | reverse complement strand
TTTTTGCATCCACTCTTTGGGGTGCGGTAGGCAAGCAATTTGTTTTATGAGAGGCAATTTTTTCATCATTACCGAAAAGACAAGGCATACACCCTAAAATAATTCCAACAAATATTAGTCCTTTTTTCGCTACCATATAACACCTTGACAATAATTTATGATGTTAAAATAAGCACTACGAATTAAGAAGAGAGCAAACAAAATGCCACATTATTATTAGGATATCTCTGGTTAGATACTTGGATAAGAAACTAATGTATAAATTCGAATCTTATCTTACTGCAGACAAACAGGTTAATAATAAAGCAATAATTGATATGAAAACATGCTTTATAACCTACGGAACGGTATGTTTCGTATAAAATAATTAATCAGGACATGTATAAACAATCAAATTATCGACATCGCATTGTATGGGCAGTTGAAAATTAGCACAAAAGAAAAGCCAGGAACCCCTTGGAATGAATCTCTATCGAAGCGAAGCCTCAGACCAATAAAAAACAAAATGCAAGATTTAATTTAAATACTTTATGAATAAATGGCTAGAGGGTTGAATGGTTATTAACCATTCAACCCTCTAGCCATTTAACCATCCACCATCTAAAACTTGACTCATCCCCGTTTTTACGAGGACAAGTTTGTGAAGAAAAACCGTAGATAAAGTATTTAACGTGTGTGGTATTATTTAGTCAGGTGAATTTAGTCTTTTTACAAAGGCTGTGTATTACTCGTTGTCTCATCCAAGGGGGCATCTGTATGTAACAGAGGCTTGGGGGCAACTTCGTTTTTGTCCAAACCCAGGAGATACGACTTTATTGCCTGTTCTAACTTCCCCATGGATTTGTAACAGTCGCCAATGCGTTTAAATGCATATAGCCTTATCCTCTCTTCATCATTGGTCTTTAATAACTCAAGATAGCTATTTATTGCTTCTTCATATTTTTTATCATGATAGAGCGCATCCGCCGTCCCTATCCTACCTTCGACCACCAGTTCGCTGCTGGGATACTGCTTTACAAAATTATCAAAAGCATGATATGCTAAATTATAATCACCGCTGTCAAAATAACAATTCCCAATTTCTAACGCCATTTTGCTGGCATAATTGTCATCAGGGTATGCTTGCATTCCATCGCGAAATGTTTGTATTGCTGAATCTGACATATTCATAGCACGTAAACTTTTCCCTATAAAGTACATTCCATAGGGGACCTTATTGCTCTTTGAATAGGTATCTATTGTTTTTCTAAATATTTGAAACGCAGCCAGGTAATTATCTTGTTTGTAGAAACAATCGCCTAGCAGGAAACTAGCATTTTCTATAAGTTCTCCTTCTCCCCCTGGTGCGCTCACTAAGAGATTTCCCAAAACACTGCCGGCATCCTGGTACTCATTCAAGAAATACAAGCAATTACCAATTTGATATTCAATCTCTACTCTCATTTGATCAGACTCTACTCTCATTTGACCAGAATAGTATTTCTCTCTTGCTTGCAAAAAAGATTGAAGTGCGTTTCTATAATTACCCATTTTTACATAGGTCTTTGCCATATTGAATTGGGCTCTACAAGCTGTATCCTCCTTAGGATATTCTCGAATAACTCTTTCATAGATATCTATTGCTTTATGGTAAAGACCTTGTTCAACTAAAGAATCTCCTATTGATAAAAGGGCATCATCCACTAAAGGGTCTTTTGGATAACTATACATAAACTGGAAATAGGCCCTTCTGGCATTTTCATAATCCTTTAGGCTGTCATAGCACCGACCTATTTTGAACAATGCTTCTTTTATTAATTGAGGTTCTTTATATTTTCCTAATACGATTTTATATTCCTGCAAGGCGAGAAAATGAAAGCCGAGATCGTAATAATAATTTCCCAATTCTAAATATGCCTTTGCAACCCTACGATCATTTGGATATTTTAATTGTGCTTTTTGATAAAGCTGGACACCTTTATCTCGATAATATTCAAAGGCCGTATCCTCGTTGAGCTTCGACAAGGTAATAACATATATGGAATCCTCATCCTGAATAAATTCCAACCCGCGTATCCCAAGAACCACCTCTAATATATCTCGTAAAGGACTTTTTTGAATTGAAATATTTACGTAAGAAGATAAGTAGGCAGAATCAACATCTTCATCCACGATAAGACTCTTAGCAAAACTTGCGGATAACGCTTGCAATATATCTGCTATCTTTACTTGGGTTGCATCAATCGAATATACGGGCACTTCATATTCACCTATTTCTTTCGTCAACACAATATTTTCATTAGGCTTGATTACAATCGGAGCCTTGTTTAATTGTTTCCTATTCACGTGCTCAACATTTTGAGGCTCATTTTTCTGAATCTGTTTTTCCTCATCCTTTTGTGTTTCTAATATCTGTAATTGCGTCTGGAGCTTTTCTAAATTACGTTTTTCTCTATTCAGTATTTCATTTACACTATATGAATTATCTGGCACTCCCTCTCCCTGTAATGTGGTGACATTTACCAGGAAAAGAGTAAATATCCCCATGAAACCACATAAAACCATACACAATGGAACAAGTAACTTTCTATTCATTTTCTTATTCAAACAAGTTTAAATTTAATTAATTTATTTTGAAGCTAACGATCTGATAGTGCTGCTGGTTCCTACCACAGTAGCCTTACGAAGTCGTTGTGCTTCTTTCATATAATAATCTGCTATCTTAAAATAAGCGTCTACAACGACCAACTTATCGTCACTGGAACTGCATTTCCCTTCTTGTGCAACAACCGAATAAAGCGTTTTTCTTGCTTTTCCAAATTCACCCATTCCTGCATAACATTCTCCCGCTTTCAGCCGGCTTTTTAAATAATAGGGACTGTTAATATAATCATTATTTAATGTCTGAAACACTTTCGCTGCTTCTTCATAACTTTCAGACATTAAATAGCAATCTCCCAATCGGTATATTACAAAATCCTCATTTAAAAAGGGCATTGATTTATCCAGCCCTTTTTCATAAAAAGCTGCTGCCCCTCTATAATCTCCCTGTTCGTATAATCTATTTGCCTCGATTACGTATTTTGAATTGTCCACTTTCACAGCACCAGATTCGTTCTTTGAACCAGGTATTTCTTTTTCTTGCTTTACAAGGTTATTTTCCTTTGTCTGCTTTTGTTTCACTGTTTTATTTGTATCCTTATCTAAATCTAAATTATTTTTAAGGTGTTCAATTACCTTTTCCTCCTCGATGTATCCCGCGGTCTTATCCCCCCCTTTAATCCGATTCATTTGTAAGAAGAGTATAAGACAGACCACTCCCAAAATTACAAGATTCATGGCAATCGAAACTCCATTTTGCCGAACAAATGAAACAATCTTAGAAATATTACCTATTGGGAGTGAGAATTTTTTATTCTCCGATCCCTTCCGAACATCTTGCAATGGTTCAGTAAGTTGTTTGGGCGTTTCTATTGGGGACTGTGTTTGGTCCTGTGTTATCAAATCTGACATGTTTGTATTTACCTCATTAAGAGTATTCTTGGGTTAAATTCTCTTTGGACCATAAAAGCATTTTCTCTAGTTTCCCAACCTGAGGTCCTAAGCTGGCTATAGCCGCATCCTCATTCTCAAATATTTCGATAAGTTTTAATAAACCTGTAATGAAAAGTAATTTTTTTATATTTTCATTAACATGAATTAATTTTAACCCTTTTTGCCTGTCTCTAAAGTGTTTTACATAAAATGCCATTATGCCCAATGCCTTAGCGGAGATGTATCTTGTGTGTGCAAAATCCAGTATGACATGATGGGCATTATCGCACGATATCTTAAATTGATTTTCAAGTTCATCTATTCCCTCGTAAACCAAATCCCCTGTAGGTGATAATATTGTTACTTTCTCTTTTTCTCGTCTCTCAATCTTCATTACAGCTAACTCGCTTTGCCATATGGATTGTAGTTCCCATTTCTTTGGAGGATTGTATCAGCACTCTATCCATTAATTGCTTCATTATAAATATCCCCCTGCCAGTTTTTTTTGTTAAGTCTTTATATAACGTAACGTCCGGTTCTGTATAAGTCTGCATGTCAAACCCGTAACCATGATCTGAAACCTCTACAATAACCTCGTCCCCTAACATCGAAAATTTTAAAAAGATTGCCCCCTTTTCGTCTTTATGATATGCGAAAGATGCTGCATTCAAGACCGCTTCATTAACAGAAGTAACAACTTCGCGTCTCTTACAATCATCTGCTACGAGAGGTAACAATTTTCTATCAAGTTGTTCTAATATTTCTCCGTAATTACCGATGAGTACTGGAATAGACATGACTTCCTCACATAATGCAGATGTCTGCGTCTCGAATCCACTGCCTGAAACAATTACTGCACAACCTTTTCCCCCAGCAATTGATTCACCGAGCCCTTCTATTTGAAGCTTTATACCCTTTGCCATATCCTCGCAATTTGCCGCGCTCCCGTCAGATATTGCATCCTTGAATCTATCTGCCGTAATTGTCCCACTTTTCAGAACTTTTGACAATGCACCATTCCGTATCAACACTACTCTGCTGCCTGCAACAAAGGGTGCATTGCTTTCCATAATTACTATTCCGGGGAACATATTTAAGGGGAAAGGAGAAGATTCTAACACCTCTACTTCTTTATTGGGCAGACTTATGAAACACGTTAGCTCTTCCCCATGAATTGAGTAACAGAGTGTTTGCCTTTGTTCATCTAAAACGGCGCAAAATAGTGATACAGGAAAGCGTTTTAGAATATTTTTACAGAGATACTGATTAACCTCTTTTAACAAAAAAGCAGGGGAATTACCCTTTTTTAACACGTAACGAAAGATTGTTTTAACTAAAACGTCCACATTTTTTATATCTGCTTCACTGGAAATACTCCCAAACATAAATGCCTTTAACTTCCCAATTTCAACAACGTCATAAAATATATTGTTTGCAGTTTCTGTCGCATCCTTTGCGACAAAAAACACATCCGTTTGACGGCAAAGATCATTCTTCAATCCTTCATTATCAGTACTCTTTGTGCTACTAATATTGTTATTAAGAGATGAGATTGCTGAATCACTTAGAACTCTGTAAATAACGCGCTTAATCTGCTCAATTTTAAATGGTTTTGTAATAAAGTCCAATACACCGAGATGCATAGCTTCTATAACAGCTTCTATAGAACCATAAGCAGTGATGATAATAGCCTTAGTGTCTGGATTTTGTTTCTTTATCTCAGATATTAACTGTAGTCCGCCCATTATAGGCATCTTCAAATCACTAATCACCAAATCGTATTTGGTCTTTCTCGTAAACTCCAAAGCCTTAACGCTATCATTTGTGTTCTCTATATCAAAACCTTCTTCCGACAAGGCTTCGTGTAAAGCCCAACATAACGTTTCTTCATCATCTACCAACAAAATCTTTTTTTTCATGTTTCTCTGTATTAATGCTAAATTTATGACTGACTTATGCCATATTCTTTTATTTTATTATATAAAGTCGTTCGGTTAATACCCAGTATCTTAGCAGCCTCTGTCCTCCGCCAGGAAGTCTCATTAAGGACCTTTTGAATATGTTGTTTTTCAATGAGTGCCAATGAACGGGCGTTTAACTCTCCATT
>JAUSDH010000275.1 GCA_030650655.1 Candidatus Brocadiaceae bacterium | reverse complement strand
AGGATAGATTTCGTCCAGAAGGAGGCGCTTCAGGAGCTTGTTCAGGCACGGACAAAGCTGGGAGTAAAGGTGTTGCTGGATCAATATGCAGGGGCACTATCAGGTGCGCTGAAACAAGGGCTGGAGATCATTGAAGGAATCAGAGAATCCTTAGTTGCAAAGGATAACAAAAATACCCTCCCTCTATCCCCCCCTTCGCAAGGGGGGAAAGGGAAATTTGAGAATGAAATTGTTCACCCCCACCCTAACCCTCCCCCCTCCCCCTTTCTCCCCCTCAGTGAGGGGGACAGGGGGAGGGAATCTAGTGTTATACAAAGCACTTCCACATCGGATGAGAAAAAATCTGATGATTTATTGCACCCGTCTCCATCTCTGGGGATGGAATCGAACGATCAATCGCTAAATACAAACCCCTCCCCCTGTGGGAGGGGGCTAGGGGGAGGGGGGGACGATTTATTACGCAAAAATAGTGAGTCAGTTTCTGTCCTGACAGAACATATTGGGCGCTTATTAGAAACTGCTTATTTTGGTATGGCATTGACCACACCACAGGTCCTGGTAATTCTGGGCAAACCTAACGTAGGTAAATCAACCCTCATCAATGCTGTTCTTGGGGAAGAACGGATGCTTGTGCATCACGAACCGGGGACGACACGGGATTATGTCAGTGAATTCATTTCCGTAGATGGAATTCCCTTCGAGCTTGTGGATACAGCGGGCATGCGAAGGACAAGTGATATACTGGAAACCATGAGTATAGAGATGACACAGGAACAACTCCAGCGTGCCGATAAGGTTTTTGCAGTATTTGATAATTCACGAAAATTTGATCAGGAAGATGAGGGGATATTGAGCGCCTTGAATTCCTGGCTGAAGACAAAGAATTCGGGCGACTTACAACAAAAGGCAAATGCACATGCGGTTATTTCCGTGATTAACAAATGCGACCTGCCTGCAAAATCAGACAAGCTAAGGATTGAGGCTAACTTTCAGCAACCTGTATGCTGTATATCTGCCCTGAATAAGGCCGGGTTTGAGGATTTGAACAGACGGCTTGTACAGGAGTTTGATACGGCGTACAAGCCCATGAATGCTGTGGTTTTTAATAAAAGGCAATACCTTTTATTGGCAAAGGCCGATAGTCTGGTTAAACAACTGAAAGATTGTTTGGCTCCAAAAAATGTATTTGAAGGGACTCTTCAAGTAATCGATGAATTAAGAAATATTTTCAGGGCATGTTTAGAAGGGACTTCGAGTTAGAAAGTCCCCTCTTGGGAGGGGATTTAAGGGTGGGTAAGTCGGTAACCTGTCTGCGTGTCACGCGCAGGCAGATTCGTGAGATATTCACTGAGATTTCACGACACTTGTCCTCGTGAAAACGGGGAAAGGAACCCACCCCTAACCCCTCCCAAGAGGGGAATAATTCGTGCCACCCCAAAACCCGCATAAATAAAATGAAAATTTCTATACAATAAATTTAATAACAGTTTAGCTCGCCGCAGAGATCACATAACAACCCTCTGTGTCTCCCTTTATTAAGGGAGATTCAAACCCCTTTGTTCATTGGGATTTGAGGATGTCCCTATTTCATAACTCAGCGAAGCCGCAACTAATTTTACCCCTCTCTTTCTCCCCTTCGCAAGGGGAGAATTAAAGAGGGGTAAAAAATTTTCTAAAACTTGTACCAATGAAATTCGGGAAAAGAAGTTTTTACAGAGTAAACAATCATGAGCCGAAGGCTCACAAAAGAGCATGAAAATATGTCACCCTCCCTTATCCCTACCATCGAGGGAGGGAAAGTTTCCTCGCCCCTTGTGGGAGAGGATTAAGGTGAGGGGTATTTTCGTACCAATACTGTAAATAATGTTATACCTCAGCAGTCCTCATTAAAAAACTAGGGGGATTTAGGGGGTTGTGACTCTGCGTTCTCCGTGTTCTCGGCGGTGAATCATTACTGATTTTTTAATGCTATCCTGGCGAATCTGCGTTTTCCTACCTTGAGAATCATGTCAGGTTTTATTTCGATATTCAAAGAGGGATCGCTCATGGCATCATTGTTTATACTTACCCCACCCTGTTGAACCAATCGCCGCGCCTCGCTGTTGGTATTTGCAAAGCCGCACAAGACAATGAGTCGCGTAATCCATACCTTGCCATCCGTTAGTTCACCACTTGATATTTGAACATCAGGGATGCTGTCTGGAAGCGCATGCTCTTTGAAAATGCGGTCAAACTCTGCAGCCGCTGCATCTGCATCCCTGTCGGTATGATATCGTCGAACGATAGCCTTAGCCAATGCCACCTTCGCTGCGCGTGGATGGGTATGAACATCGAGGAGTTGGTTGATTTCACTGATACTCAGCTCTGTGGTAAGTTCAAAATACTTAGGCATCAGATTGTCCGGGATGGACATCGCCTTTCCAAACATTTCACCAGAAGTTTCGGTTACGCCGATATAATTTCCAAGGCTCTTACTCATCTTTTTATTGCCATCGGTTCCTTCAAGGAGCGGCGTAGTCAATGCAACCTGTGGTTCCATGCCCGCATCCCTCTGGAGGTCTCTACCCACAAGGAGGTTGAATAACTGATCGGTGCCTCCGAGTTCCACGTCGCTTTTTACTATAATAGAATCGTACCCTTGCATAAGGGGATAGATAAATTCATTAACGCTGATAGGGATGCCTGCATTGTACCGTTTTGTAAAGTCATCGCGTTCCATCATACGCGCTACGGTCATCTGTGCCGTGAGTTTGATAACGTCGTTAAACGTCATTTTTTCAAACCATTTGCTGTTATAGACTACTTCGGTTTTATTCAAATCGAGTATTTTGCCAGCCTGTGATAGGTATGTCCTGGCATTTTCCATGACCTTGTCATGGGAGAGCATGGGTCGTGTCTTGTTTGCGCCGGACGGGTCGCCTACTGTTGCAGTGTGATCTCCGATAATGAGAATGGCAGTATGTCCGAGCGATTGAAACGTACGCAGCTTGTGGATGGGAATGGCATTTCCTATGTGAATATCTGGGGCAGTCGGGTCGAGACCTAACTTTATACGAAGAGGTTTGTTCTCTTTCACAGACCTGCTCAGTTTTTTTGTTAATTCTTCTTTTGTGACAATATCTACGGTTCCCCGCAGGATAATTTCTAATTGTTCATCTACGTCTTTAAACATAGCTCCTCCAGAGTTTCATTTTTCGTAATGGTTCACCGCAGAGAACGCGAAGAACGCAGAGTTACAGCAAATGCAATTTCTTAACTAGAATACCGGGACTTTTCCCTTTAAAAAATATTTAAAATACAGCAAAAAAACCAGGGTTAATGAATTATGTAAAATATGTATGACTACGGAGGCCGCGAGGGTTTGCGTTTTCTCGTACAAATAACCCAGGAGTATTCCCAGGATAAGTATTTGAAAAAAGGCAAATATATCCATGTGTACAGCAGCGAAAAGGGATGCGCTAATTAAAATGGCATATCGTCCCCCAAAATAGTTTTTCAATGCCGATTGCAGAAATCCCCGGAATATGATTTCTTCTATCAAGGGGGCGATGATAATCCCAAAGAATAATAAACTGATTAAGATGAAGAGCGATTTCTCTTCTAAAATCCATTTAACAACATCCTGCATTTCCGGATTCACTCCGTAATAGTTCGAGATCAAATTGATAACGAAACCAGCGAGCATGATGAGGGGAAGCGTAATCAGATATTTAATTATGCCTTGCTTAACGTTGTTTGATATGTTTACAAGAGAAAGGCCAAGGGCTGAAATTGATTGATGCCGTTGTACGTAGACAATGTAAAACACGTAAGAACAAACTGATAAGTTGATGAAAAGAGTAACGAAGAGAACAACGTTACGATGCCCGATATTATCGAGAAAATTGTGACCGAAGATCGCAGAGACGAACTGTATGATTAACGGCATCCCAGCGAACATGAGAATAACATAAGCCAGGAAGACCTTTATTGCGTCCTTTATGTTCCATCGGCAGTTCAGCGTGATCCTTTGTCTGGTCTGTGTGCTATTCACTTTTAATAGTTTGTACAAATACTTCCCGGTGTCTGGGGCCATCGAATTCACAAAAAAAAATACCCTGCCAGGTGCCCAGCGCCAATTTTCCATCTGAGATAGGGATATAAACAGAAGAACCCACAATCGTAGATTTGATATGAGCGGCGGCATTCCCTTCCATATGGGTATAACGGTCGTCCCATGGCACTATCTTGTCGAGTTCGTTTAGTATATCTTTTTGAACGGAAGGGTCAGCATTTTCATTGATAGTAACGGCGGCTGTGGTATGGGGCACGTATACGTAACATACACCCTCTTTAAATCCTAGCCTCTGTACGATTTTATTTACTTCAGGCGTTAGATTAATAAGTTCTGATTGAGAATGTGTTTTTACCTGTATCTTATTCATGGTTAAAAGACAAAAATATCCTGGAAACTTTTAATAAATTCTTTTATTCTCTTGCTCAGACCATAACTTGAAAAGCTCCAAACCTTCTTCACGAAGTATGTTTCCGACTACTTCTATCGGACTGTTACCCAGTTGCTTCATGGTATCGTTCGGAATGGTAAGCTCGCTAAATCCTAATTTTTTTGCATCCTCGATGCGTGTACCGTAAACGATTGTGGAGATTTTTGCCCAATGGCATGCGCTAAAGCACATGGGGCACGGTTCACAGGTAGAATAAATTACACAGCCGGATAAGTCAACGGTATTTAATTTTTTACAAGCTTCTCTGATCGCATGAATTTCGGCATGGGCGGTTATATCCATACTTTCCCATACGATATTATGGACACAACTGACAACCTCTCCATCTTTCGCTATACATACCCCAAACGGTGTTTGCCCATTTTTAATACCCTGTCGTGCCTTGTTAATGGCAAGTCTCATGAATTTCTCATGTATGATTTTCATCTCTACATTAAAAATCTTTATCCGAGATTTATCTTCCCCCCGACAGATCCAATCGGGGGCAAATTTTAGATATCTTAGACAGGATGAACAGGATTAACATGATAATTGTTTCATCCTGTATATCTTTTACTTTAAATCCTTGACCTTTCGTTTAACCTCAACTTTGCTTTCCCCAAAATTCAGAATAAGGCCTATAGGTTTTCCCGTAGCAGCAACAGCAAAGACTTAATTTTAGACACGATATACAGGATTAACAAGATAAAAGCTACCTTATTTCATCCTGGTTATCCTGTTAGTAACACTTTAGTTTTTTGAAAAACGTATTATTTATAAGCTCCATAGGAGCAGCCTGTTTGTAGCAAGATAGGATGCCATAGCGGATATTAGCTCCGTCAGGAGCGGACTGTTTCTCTGTCAATCATATACAGGCCGCTCCTACGGAGCTATTTATCCTATTGAATTTTATTGCGCTACAAACAGATCGCCCCTAACTGGGCTACATCGTTTTTTATGTCTCCCTGGATTTTCAAAAAACTAAGGTGTTACTCCTGTTAATCCTGTCAAAGATTCATTTATTTATATCATGTCTATCCTGTTATCTTGTCAAATCTTTTTTCTCCGGCAAACTATCACCTTATTTTTTATTGGTCTGAGGCTTTGCCTCGCTAGGCTTTCAAACGAGTTCTTCCATCTCAGACCTGGGGGTGCGCATCATGAGATTGCTTACAGCCTCCAGGGGGTCTTTGTTGGTAAAGAGTACGTTGTAGATTTCTTGAGTGATGGGCATTTCCACATTTAATTTATTTGAAAGCGCTGTAACGGATTTTGTAGTCCAGACACCCTCTGCAATTTGCTCCATTTTCTCCAGGACTTCTTGCAGTTTTTTCCCTTTCCCAATCTGTTCACCAACCCAACGGTTTCGCCCGTAAGGACTGATACAGGTCGTTATTAAGTCGCCCAATCCTGTGAGTCCTGAAAAGGTATTTTTTTGCGCCCCCATGACGACGCCAAGGCGGCTAATCTCTGCCAGTCCTCGGGTAATAAGGGCTGCTTTCGAGTTGTCGCCAAATTTCAGGCCATCACATATACCTGCGGCGATAGCGACCACATTTTTCATCGCAGCGCCCAGCTCAACACCTATCATGTCTGGATTTGTATAGACCCTGAACCTTTTTGTCGTGAAAATTTCCTGAACGGTTCGTGCCAGGGCAATGTCTTTCGATGACGCAACAACCGTAGTAGGCAGTCCACGCGCAACCTCTTCCGCATGGCTTGGTCCAAGCAGTAAGGAAATTGGTTGATCTCCCCATACATTGGCGATGATTTCACTGGGCCTCATAAGGGTGTCATTTTCTATTCCCTTTGTAACGCTAACAATGGGCGTTCCCTGAACAAGGAAATCTTTAAATTTTATAAGTACAGAACGCAGGTAGGGCGTGGGTGTTGCAACGACAACGATGTGTACGTCCAATAACTTTTGAGATATATTGGAAGTAATGCATATTCCGGAAGGGATTGGAATGCCTTTTAAATATTTGACGTTTTCTCTTTTTTCTTTCAAGTAATCTGAGTATGTTGCATCAGAACCCCAAAGGATAACTTCATAACCCTTTTTATAGAGCAGAATGGCAAGTGCCGTTCCCCAGCCACCATTGCCTATAATAATTATTTTTTTAGATAATAATTTCGAAGTCATTTTACTTCCTTGAGGGTATAAAAAACAGGGTTGGATTGCTCCAGCCCTTTAAGAAGCTATATTTTTCAAGTTAGAAAGTCCCCTCTTGGGAGGGGATTTAGGGGTGGGTAAGTCGGTAATTCGTGAGATATTCACTGAGATTTCACGACCAAGGGACCCACCCCTAACCCCTCCCAAGAGGGGAATTGTGGAGTCTCCTCCCGAGAGGGGAATAATTTGTGCCATTATAAAATATGTGAATTTAAGTTAAACACGGACAAACAAAGTTTGTCCATGCCACCCTGCCGTGCAACCCGTTTAAATAAAATGGAAATTCCGATATGATTTAATTATAAAATTGCTATTTTGCAGTCCGACACGCTTCCTTCTAATATAAAGGATATGCCGAGCAAAGGTCTTTTATTGTCTTTCGAATAGTTTCTTTAACTCTGTTATCGTTTGGTTGAGAAAGGGCTTTATCGATACACTCAGCTATTTTTACGACATCCGCTTCTTTCATGCCTCGTGAAGTTACTGTAGGTGTTCCGATTCGAATACCGCTCGGTTCATTTGCACCCCTTTCATCATAAGGGATCGTATTTCTATTCAGGATGATATCTACGGTTTCTAATAATAATTGAGCATCTTTCCCTGCAATGCCTTTGTTGCGTAAATCGATCAGGAAGAGATGGTTGTCCGTTCCGCCCGAAACAATGGTATATCCCCGCCTTACAAACTCCTGTGCCATCGCCTTTGCGTTTTTTACCGTTTGCTGTTGACATTGCTTGAACTCTTCCGTCATTGCCTCCTTAAATGCGACTGCTTTTGCTGCAATGATGTGCATGAACGGGCCACCCTGAATGCCAGGGAAAATCATAGAATCAACCTGTTTCGCATACTTCGATTTGCATAAGATCAAACCGCCTCGCGGCCCCCGGAGTGTTTTATGGGTTGTTGTGGTAACAAAGTCTGCATAGGGAACTGGGCTTGGATGTGCGCCTCCAGCGATAAGCCCGGCGATATGGGCAATGTCAGCCATAAAGTAAGCTCCCACCTCATCTGCAATCTTTTTGAATCTGGGGAAGTCGAGTATCCTGGGGTATGCGCTTGCACCGGCGATGATCATTTTGGGTTTCGTTTTCAATGCAATGGCGTGCACCTCATCGTAGTCAATATATCCAGTTTCTTTTTTTACGCCATAATGGGTAATTTCATACATCATTCCTGAGAAGTTCTTTTTAAATCCGTGGGTGAGATGTCCGCCGTGGGATAAATCCATTCCCAGGAGACGGTCTCCCGGTTTCAACACGGCAAAGCAGACGGCCATGTTGGCTTGTGAACCAGCGTGTTGTTGCACGTTGGCATGCTCGGCCCCAAAGATTTGCTTTGCCCTTTCAATTGCTAATTCTTCTACCGTATCTACATTTCCACAGCCGGCATACCATCGTTTCCTGGCGTACCCTTCGGCGTATTTATTGGTCATTGAAGACCCTTGTGCTTCCTGTACTGCGAGGCTGCATATATTTTCCGATGCAATCAAGTCAATGGTATTTTGTTGCCTCTCTTTTTCTGCTTGTATGGCACGCCAAACTTCCGGGTCATCGTTTTGTAATGTAATCATATTTTCACGTTATCCTTTAAAAATAAATTTAATAGCCGCAGGCTAAAACCTGAGAAAATACTATGATTTAAATGCCAAGGAATTTCAATCTTTTGTGATTCCCCTCTAGAAAGAGGGGATAAAGGGGTGTGTAAGTTTGCCATAACACACCCCCAGCCCCTCTTTCTAGAGGGGAGTTTAAAAGTCGCTACCATAGGCAGCCTAACTTTTTTTTACCAATTTCCATTTCAGATATGTTTCCATAAACTCATCAATCTCACCATCCAGTACCGCCTGTGTATTCCCTGTTTCCTTTCCGGTACGCAGGTCTTTAACAAGGGAGTAGGGTTGTAATACATATGATCGAATTTGATGACCCCATGCAATTTCTCCTTTCTCATCGTAAGCCGCAGAGAGTTCTTTCTCTCTTTCCTTTTCTTTTATCTGATACATTTTTGCCTTCAACATGCTTAAGGCCATTCGTCGGTTCTGGTGTTGTGACCGTTCACTCTGACATTGTACGACAATCCCGGTTGGAAGATGAGTAAGACGAACGGCGGAGGATGTCTTGTTAACATGTTGACCGCCTGCCCCGGATGCCCGGTAGGTATCTACCCGTAGTTCCTCTTCGTTAATTTCAATTTCTTCTTCCTCTTCGATTTCCGGAAGTACATCGACCGCTGCAAACGATGTATGCCTCCGCGCATTTGCATCAAAGGGGGAGATGCGTACTAACCGATGAACCCCGATTTCAGACTTTAAATATCCATAGGCATACTCGCCCTTTATATGGACGGTAATCCTTTTAATTCCAGCCTCTTCTCCCGGTAATACGTCGATGAGAGACTGCGTAAATCCACTTTTTTCCACCCAGCGGCTGTACATGCGGAATAACATGGATACCCAATCACAGGACTCCGTTCCACCTGCGCCTGCATTGATACTTAAATAGGCATTGCTGTGATCGTGCGGTTCGCCCAACATTGTCCGCAATTCAATTTTTTCAAGCTTCTGTGTAAACGACTTAATATCTTTTACGACCTCAGCCTCAGCCTGTTCATCTTGTTCTTCTTCAGCAAGTGACGATAAACACTCAATGTCATCCAGCACTTTTTGCAATTCATGAAGAGGTAAGATAATTCCTTTGAGGGATTTTAATTTCTTGATAATTTGCTGAGCATTGTCCTTGTTTTCCCAAAAATGCGGGGAAGCGATTTGCTCCTCTAAGGCAGACATTTCTTTTTCTTTGTTTTTGAGGTCAAAGAGAGTCCCTCAAGTGTACTAAACGTTCTCGAAGCGGGGTTAATTCCTTTTCTATATTACTAATCATAAATCACATACCTTTCTTTGTTTTAATAAAAAACAAATTATAATTTATAAAATATGGGTAGTCAATACGGAATTTGGAATTGACATAGGTGTAAAATGTTTTTATCATTGTTTTGTTAAGGCGGTGATAAGTAAGGAGTCAGTTTTTTACGAGACGCAGTTTTGTTTTTCAGAATAATACGCAGCGCAGCACTGTAAAACAAAAAATATAAGGGAAAATGACCGTGATTGATGGCGTAAAGATAAAAAAACTCAAACCAATCCCCGATGAGCGCGGCAGACTGATGGAGATACTTCGAAAAGATGACGAACTTTTCATAAAATTTGGTCAGGTATATGTAACGACAGCTTATCCGGGTGTTGTAAAGGCATGGCATTATCATAAGGTACAGACAGACCATTTTACTGTTATACATGGTATGATGAAGATTGTTCTTTATGATAAACGGAAAGATTCCCCGACTTTTGGACAGATAAATGAGTTTATTGCAGGTACACACAATCCTGTTTTGATACAAATACCTCCGATGGTTACTCACGGGTTTAAATGCATAAGCGAACACGAGGCGATTGTCATCAATTGTCCTACGGAATTATACAATTACACTGCACCTGATGAATATCGCATAGATCCCCGCAGTGGAGAAATACCTTATTCCTGGGATAGAAAGGACGGATAATGAAGGGGATTGTTCTTGCCGGCGGACTAGGGACACGCTTATTACCGTTGACAAAAATTACCAATAAGCATCTCCTCCCCGTATACAAAGAGCCCATGATTTATTATCCGATTAAAACTCTTATTAATGCGGGAATCAGTGATATTATGATTGTTACAGGCGGAAATCATGCCGGAGAATTTCTGAGATTGCTTGGAGATGGAAAACAGTTTGGTTTAAAACACATCAGTTATACCTATCAGGAAGGAGAGGGCGGCATTGCCGAGGCGTTGGGTTTGACTGAGGATTTTGCAGATGGCGACAAAATTGTTGTTGTACTGGGCGATAATATAATAGAAAACAATATTGTAAAGCAAAAAGAGGCGTTTGAAAGACAGAAAGAAGGGGCTAAGATCATAATAAAAAAAGTCCCTCATCCTGAACATTTTGGCGTTCCAGAGATTATTGGAGACAAGGTTGTGCATATTGAAGAAAAGCCAAAAAAACCTAAGTCAGAGTATGCCGTTATTGGTATCTATATGTATGATTATCGGGTCTTCGATGTCGTCAAAACGCTCGAACGCTCTGAACGGGGTGAACTCGAAATTACCGATGTAAATAATTATTATATAAAGAATGGTTTGATGACTTACGATACTATAGATGGCTGGTGGATTGATGCCGGAAGTTCGCATGATAATCTTGCCCATGCAAGCCAGTTGGTAATAAAGACAGGAGCTAATAAAGTAGACTGATACGACCGTGCGTGTAATTGCTGGCAGTGCAAGGGGTGTACATCTTAACTCATTGATAGGAGACAAGACAAGGCCTATACAGGATAGGACTAAAGGATCTCTATTCAATATATTATCGGGCGTTATTCCCGGCAGTAGTATTTTAGATATGTATGCAGGTACAGGTTCGATTGGAATAGAGGCATTAAGCCGTGGTGCAATTTCCTGTATTTTTATAGAAAATGATAGGTCAGCAATTGATGTTATTAAGAAAAATCTTGAGGCGACGAAGCTTCAAAATAAGGCACAGGTTGTATTATACGATGTATTTGACGTTATTCCATATCTCGAAAAAAACAATGTAAAGGTTGACATAGTCTTTGTCACTCCACCATATCCTCTAGTAGAAAAAAGTTCCTACAGGGATAAACTCTTGATCTTGTTTTCACTTTTATGCAGTAAACAAATAGTTCAACAAGAGGGTCTAATAATGTTGCAGCATAGAAAAACAGATTTTGAAATGCCCCAAGAAGCTATTTATTTAGAATTATTTGATACTCGAACTTACGGTGATACACAGTGTTCGTTTTTTAAAAATACAATGAAATAAGGGGCATTGTTTATGAAATTCTGGGAAGAGCAAGGGAAGATAAAAGTTGCAGCGCCTGCAAAGATCAATTTGTTTCTTGAGATATTGGGGAAACGACAGGATGGTTATCACGAGATCGAAACGGTTATGCAAGAAGTTAGTCTGTTTGATTATCTTCATATAGAAAATTATGCTAAAGAGGTCGTGCTTACCTGCTCGAATCCTAAACTTGCAACAGGCGAAGAAAATCTTGTTGTTAAGGCAGTTCGCCTCATGCAAAAAGAGACTAGGACTTCAAAAGGTGTGAAAATCCATTTAGAAAAAAAAATACCGATTGGGGCGGGACTTGGCGGCGGAAGTAGTGATGCTGTTGCAACATTGTTTGGATTAAACAGATTATGGCAAATCGGATATGATGAAAAGCAGTTGATGTCGCTGGCCGGGAAATTAGGTTCGGACACACCATTTTTCGTTATGGGGAATACAGCGGTATGTAAAGGACGTGGAGAGGTCGTTACTCCATATCCTTTGAATGTAAAGTATAATTACATAGTAATTTATCCAGGGTTCGAGGTCAGCACAGCGATGGTTTATAAAAATTTCAAAATTAGCTTGACAAAAAATTTAAAAGATGTTAGCTTTTTCTTGCAAAAATTAGAGTCAGGGAGTCCGCAGGAATTAGGGCATAGTTTACATAATCGCTTAGAAGATGTTGTTTTCAGGCTTTATCCAGACCTTGAGAAAATTAAAAAGACATTAACAACCTTTGGTTTTTGTGGTACACTTTTATCTGGAAGTGGTTCTGCCTTATATGGCTTATGTAAGGAGGGAATGGATACAAAAGAGATTGAAAATAAAATAAAGATGCTAAATATTGGTGATGTGTTTATGGTAACCAATGATTTCTAGGACACTGCTAAGCGAACAGGAAGGGGGAAGACAAGTGAATATTACTGAAGTCCGGGTAAAGTTAACAGAAGCTAAGAAGAATAGATTACAGGCATTTTGTAGTATTACGATAGATAACGATTTTGTCGTAAGGGATCTAAAGGTTATCGAAGGACACAAAGGGGCATTTGTAGCCATGCCCAGTAGAAAACTCACTGACAGATGTCCGAAATGCGGTGGTAAAAATCACCTGATGGCACAATATTGTAATGATTGTGGTACGAAATTGGATGAAAAACGCGCATCTAAAGGTGCGGGCAGACTAAAATTACATGCCGATACGGCACACCCCATAAATTCAAATTGTAGGGAAGAGATACAGAAAAAGGTTCTCGCAGCTTACAAAGAAGAGGTTGAAAAATCCAAGAAGCCAGGATATAAACCTCAAAAATATGAAGACCTGGATGACGTAGACTATATAGATGAGGAATTAAACGAGGACGTAGACCAAGAAAAATCTGGTAAGTAAAAATATATCAGTCTTATTAAAAAAAGCCCAATCAGTTTTCTTGCCATATTAGGTCGTTAACAGGTTTTCCTGTGTTTATCAAGTTCATGCACTCCTCCTAAAACATACCTTAGAAGGTAATATGTAGATAGTCTTGCCATTTTTTATTCTTTAAATATGGATTAAATTTTTTCATACGTTACGGGCAGATGATTAAAACAGGTACACAAATTTTATTGGATGCATTAATAAGAGAAGGGGTTGAATACGTCTTTGGAATTCCCGGTGGAGTTGTTTTACCTTTATTTGATACATTATTTGATTCTTCTATAAAGTTCATTTTGACCCGACACGAACAAGGTGCTGGTCATGCAGCAGATGGATATGCCAGGGCTACAGGAAAGGTGGGAGTTTGTCTTGTTACGTCAGGTCCTGGCGCTACAAACTTGGTTACAGCAATTGCAACGGCTTATATGGATTCGATACCGATAGTAGCTATAACTGGACAGGTCAAGACATTTCTCATTGGGAATGATGCCTTCCAGGAAGCTGATATTATTGGAATCACACGTCCTATAACAAAACATAGTTATTTAGTGAAAGATATTAAAGACCTTGCGAGAGTTGTAAAAGAGGCATTTTATATCGCTAATACAGGAAGAAGGGGTCCTGTGTTGATTGATTTGCCTGTCGATGTTACCTTAGAAAAATGCGAAGAGGTAATACCCGCAGAAGTAGATTTGCCCGGATACAAGCCCAGATACGAAGGTAATATCCGTCAGATTAAGATTGCCGCTGAGGTTATCAACAACTCCAAGCGGCCTGTCGTTTACGCAGGAGGAGGTATTATCTCCTCTGATAGCTCAAAAGAATTGATTGAACTGGCGGAGAAGGGGAATCTTCCCGTTACAACAACACTTATGGGTCTTGGAGGATTCCCAGAAGACCACAATTTATCATTGGGAATGTTGGGGATGCACGGGACGGTTTATGCCAATTTTGCAGTTACTGAATGTGATCTACTTGTGGCTATTGGATCTAGATTTGACGATCGGGTTACTGGAAAAATTGATGAATTTGCCCCACACGCAAAAATTATTCACATTGATATCGACCCAGCATCCATCAGCAAGACCGTTCAAGTTGATATTCCCATTGTCGGCGATGCAAAGAATATATTACAAGGACTCAATAAACATACCCATTTTGTTGAGAGAAAAGAATGGTTAGATAAAATCAAAAACTGGAAAGAAAAAAATCCACTATCGTATAATAACAGTGGAAACGTTATTAAACCGCAATACGTAATTGAGCAAATCTGCGATGCGGCCAAGGGCAACGCTATCATTACAACAGAGGTAGGACAACATCAGATGTGGGCAGCCCAATATTTTACGTTTACACAACCGCGTACATTTCTGTCTTCTGGCGGACTGGGCACAATGGGTTACGGTTTTCCCGCTGCCATTGGCGCTCAATTAGGATGTCCTGACAAACTTGTGGTGGATATTGCAGGTGATGGTAGCATTCAAATGAATATCCAGGAACTCAGTACCGTTGCGCGTTTAAACATCCCTGTGAAAATAGCTATTTTAAATAACGGCTATCTGGGGATGGTACGTCAGTGGCAGGAATTGTTTTATAATAAACGGTATTCCAGCGTTAATTTGAACGGTAATCCGGATTTTGTCAAATTGGCAGAGGCGTACGGCGCTAAAGGATTTTTAGTGGAGAAAAAAGAAGACGTACGCCCAACAATAGAAAAGGCATTTTCTATAAAAGGGCCTGTTATCATGGATTTCAGGGTAGATCCAAATGAGAACGTCTTTCCGATGGTGCCTGCAGGACAGGCAATTAATAGAATGATCGGAACCATGGCATAACGGAACTAATTCCATCAAATTATTGTTTTCTTCAAAAGAATAGATACTAATATCTAATGAGAAGAGATAGGCGATGACCTCTATAACTGATAGAAAAAAAATAACGTATGCGGATTATTTAAAAATAGATGATAATAACCGCTACGAAATTTTTAATGGAGAATTGTGCATGGTTCCAGCGCCATCAACAAATCATCAAAGTGTATCCAGGAATTTAGAGTTCCTAATCTGGAATTTTGTAAAACAAAAAGGTCTTGGAGAAGTATTTTATGCACCAATTGATGTTGTTTTTGATGACGAAGAAGTATTTCAACCAGATATCGTTTTTATTAAAAGCGAAAATCAAAGTATAATAGGTAAGAATGCAATTCAAGGGGTACCCGACCTTATTGTTGAAATCGTTTCTCCGTCTTCCGCTTTTTATGATACGGTAGAGAAGAAAGATATTTACAGAAAATATGGTGTAAAGGAATACTGGCTGGTATTTCCTGATGAAAAGGTTATCGAGATTTTTACCTTAGAAAAAGGGGGATACATAGAATTTTGTAAATCCAAAAAAAAGGGAACGGTAAAGTCCAACGTATTGGAAGGATTAGAAATAGACTCAAAAGATGTTTTTGAGTAAAGGCAGGAAAAATAAATGGAATTACTTTTAGGTGCGGCAATTACATTAGGCATATTAGGCATGGTCTTTGGAATAGGACTGGCCATTGCCTCTGATAGATTTGCGGTTAAGGTTGATCCGCGTATTGATAGTATTAATGAAGTCCTGCCGGGTGCAAATTGCGGCGCATGTGGTCAGCCCGGCTGTGGTGGATTTGCGCAGGCTGTAGTTGAAGGAAAAGCGCCTGTAAGCGGTTGTACGGTGGGACAGGCTGCTGTGGCAAAGCTCGTGGCGAACATTATGGGAGTTAAGTTTGAAAACAGGGAACGCGTTATTGCTGTTGTAATGTGCCATGCAAGAGGCGTAAAAAATAAATTTGCTTATAACGGAATCAAGGACTGTCGTGCGGCAAATATTGTCGGAGGTGGTTTTCTTGGTTGTGATTACGGCTGTTTGGGTTTAGGCACGTGCGTAGAAGCCTGTAAATTTGAGGCAATGTATATGGGTGAGGATGGACTTTCCAAGGTGATCGAGGAACGTTGCACGGGCTGTGGAAAATGTGCAGCCGTTTGTCCCAGGAAGCTTATCAGTATATTGCCGGAATCCAAAATGGTGCATGTCCGGTGCAAGTCTCTCGATAAAGGCGCAGTTGCAAAAAAGATTTGTCAGGATTCTTGTATTGCCTGTAAACAGTGCGAAAAAATATGTCCATACGGTGCTATCCACGTGCAAAACAATCTTGCAGTAACTGATTATAATAAATGCACCTCCTGCGGGAAATGTGTTGAGGTTTGTCCAAACCGGACAATAATCAATTTCGCCAGAGAGAGAAGCCTTTCCAGGCATACTTTAACCGTATAAATGCATCAGGATCGTTTTTACATATCGTATACTCCTACAGTCCATGAAATATGGATTGATGGTAAGGAGTCTCACCATATCTTACACGTCAAACGCGCAAAATTGGGAAGTAAAATTACGCTTTTTGACGGCATAGGGAATGAATATCTTTCGAAGATTACCGAAATCTTAGACGATAAATTAAAGGTTTTTATTGAACAAACGAGAAAGGTCGATAGAGAGTCAAACGTCGATATTACTATAGCTTTTTCCATTCCTAAAGGAAAACACGCGATCTTCTTAATTCAAAAATGTGCGGAGATAGGCGTAAAGACGTTAATTCCCCTCCACTGCGAACGAAGCGTTGTCGATATTCGGCATAAATCCGCAGAAAAAATAGAAAAATGGAACAAGGTCGTGATTGAGGCGTCGAAGCAGTGCAAAAGAAATTATTTGACCAAAATAGAAGATGTAATGCCTTTCGACGGCCTAATGAAAACCGTTTGCGATTATGACCTCACACTCATTGCATGTACAGATACCCATACCAAAACGCTTAAAAGTGTATTGAGTGAACATCCGTCAGCAAGGAGAATCATTTGCCTCATAGGTCCTGAAGGAGGTTTTACCCGCAGTGAAATTGAAATGGCAGAGAAGTCGGGTTGTATACCCATCAGCATAGGTCATTCAATATTGAGAATTGAGACGGCCGTTATTGCAATTTCTTCAATGTTACTCTATGCTTATTCTGATTAGAAAATGACTAACTGAACTGATAACCACCTCTCTTTCCCCTCATTCGCAAGGAGGGGATAAAGGGCATAGGTGTTAGGTTAAGAAAAAAGAAAATTGCTATAAGTACCAATGACAGCAGTAAGTTGCGATTAATATAAAACAAGAAATTAAGAATGTTTAAACTTAAAGTTTAATATTCATGATTTCATTTGTAGTACTTATAAAGACCATTTGCTAATCCTTGATTTTATTGATGTTTGGTTCTTGAAAAACACATAAA
>JAUSDH010000265.1 GCA_030650655.1 Candidatus Brocadiaceae bacterium | reverse complement strand
CGCTGGTTCAGGCTTGTAGCCTGAACCGAAACATTTTGGTTCAATCGAGGACGATTGAACCAGCAAGAAGCTCCGTTAGGAGCGATATGTTTATAGACAAACCATTATACCACAATCAAGATCCAATCGGAGCGGCATGTAATTTCAGTGTTTCACATGCCGCTCCGATGGAGCTAAGGTTTTATATATCACATTTTCCTATAAACATTTCACCCCTACGGGGTTATTTTTCAAAAAATAAATTGTTACCTTCATTCAACGATTAATTCGGCGCTAATAGGCTGTTGTAAAGACCTATAATGGTATTTGTAGAAATATACGGCGCAGCAGTTGTTGTTCCATATTCATAAGATTGTTGAATTGTTACACTGCTGGCAGATTTGTTAACACCTGTCACACGATACCAGATATGATTCTGTGTGTTACAAATGTAATTATTAACTGAAATAGTGTTGATGTTCGAAACACTGGATATTGTTGTGCTATTGTAAGTAAAAGTAGCTGTGCCTGTATTTGTCGTGTAGTTTTTATAGATTGCAGTTTGCTGTCTGAAAAGGTAGGTTTCTCCTATCGTTGTTGAAGTACCGTTACTATCCATATCTACTGGGACGAGGGACGTATTCCATCCATAAGAAACATTGCCGGATATTGTAATCGTACCTGTTTCTGGGTAGAAGTAGCAGGCAGGAGTAGTGGTTCCGGATATAAGATTTACAATGTCCCTGATGTCGTAATCTATGCCGCCCGTATTCCCTGCCGGATATTTGTACCATGCATATGCAATGGGTGTCTCTGCCGAAATGGCCCCAATGGTATTTTTGGCAATTTTACCTATTTGATGTATTCCGACAGGAAACAACGCCATGACTCCGAAGATACCTATAGAGAGTACAAAAATAGAAATAAGGACTTCAATCAGAGTAAATCCTCGTTCTTTGTGTATGTTAAATTTCTTTTCCTGAAAAAACAGCGTTTGACTGTCGCAAAAGTAATGACTACTAGACTCCCCTCTATCAAGACCTGTCTGCTGTCGCACAGGCAGAGGGGTCGGGGGTGTGTGATAGGCTGAATAACACCCCCCTTTGTCGTTCGACTGAGCGCTCACGACGAAGTCCCCTCTTTTTAGAGGGGATAATAAGACATTCCACCACTCTCGCATGTATCCAAAATGTTTATTTCCAAAATTGTATTTTTTGGATGACTCCACCACTAAACGGGAGCTTTGGCTGCGGCTTCGCCGCGGTAGGTTATTTAATTGAAGTTCTATTTTCTTATTTGACATGTGTTACCAATAATAGTCCGACTGGTTGTTGTTCCGGTCTTTATGTATTTTAACGTAATAATAATGTCTTGCGGTGAATTAATACCCTGTGTATCATGCGCAATACCACTCGGCTCAAAGTAAACCGTTTTCGTTCCGCTGGTAAAACTTACAGGGCTGCTGCCCACTACTTCATATTGCCAGAATCTGATATACTTCGGAAGTTGATATTGTTTTTTAAAGGTGCTGGTTCCCGTATCCTGTATGGTTAATAAGCAGGGTGATGGATTGGAACCTGTATAATAATCAGCATTCAGTGTTAATGTACAACGCTTTCGCTTTGTTATGGCGAAGGTTTTGGCGTTGAATACACTACTCTTTAATGTACTAACGCCTTCGTCAAGTCCTCCATGTAAAAAGACAGGAAGAATTATACCAGAAAGAATGCCTATAATGGCAATGACAAAAATCAATTCAACAAGAGTAAAGCCATTATGTTTCACATGGATAATCCGCATAATTTCTCTGTCTATTCTCTAATAACCTCTGCGATCTCAGCGTTCTCTGCAGTGAGCTAAACTTAACGATTAGTGGAATACCTCTTATCCCCTATTGTAGGGACGCATTGCTATGCGTCTCTACAGCATGGGACAAAGGTGTGTGTTCACCCTAATGATACCCAGTGTCATTAAATTAGGTCTTCGGTAAATGAATATTCCCCTCCCTTGATGGGAGGGGTTAGGGGAGGGTGCGTAGCTTTTTCTTTCACCCCCACCTAGCCTCCCCCATCAAGGGGGAGGAACGATAGTTTGAAATTCCTAGACATTAAATTAGTCCTTCGGCGACTTTTTCAATGTAGCGCGAATTTCAGTTCGCTTACATCCTATGTAAACTAAAGTTCGCACTACAACTGCAACTTTGAATTTCCTTAACATTAATTAGTCAGGTAAAGCATTCAAATATTCGCTATTCGTTATTCGCCCCCTCCTCCAATCCCTTGCATTAATTTAATAAGAGGTACAAACATAGCTATAACAATAAAGCCTACAGCGCCGCCAAGAAATACAATCATCATGGGTTCTATCAGGCTTACCATGGCCTCCACAGCCCTATCTACCTCATCGTCGTAATTGTCTGCCACCTTGGTAAGCATCTTATCCAGTTCTCCTGTTTCTTCTCCCACTTCCACCATATTGACTACCATTTCATCGCATATTTTAGCGGCGCGGAGAGGTTTCGTGATACTTTCTCCGCCTCTTATGCTGTCATGGATATTTTGAATGGCTTGCGCCATGGCAGCATTTCCTGTGGCGTCCTTAACGTTGGTAAGGGCGTCCAGGATAGGCACTCCACTCGATGTTAAGGTTGCAAGTGTACGAGAAAACCTTGAAACGCTGGATTTATTTATAATTGCCCCAAAAATTGGCAATTTAAATTTTGTTTTGTCTATGATTAACCGTGTTTTTTTTATCTTCCCAAGAATCTTATAGAGGACAAAAGCACCAAATGGAATCGCAGGTATGAACATCCATTGTGTCTTTAAAATTGTGCTGAACGTAATAAGCATCCTGGTGGGGGTTGGCAACTCTAAACCCAGCTCTTCGAATATTTTTGCAAAGTTTGGGATGATAAAAATCATGAGCCCAAATAAAATAGCCATTGCAACAAACATAACTACGGTTGGGTATATCATAGCGCTGATTATTTTTCTTATCAGCCGTTCGGTTTTTTCACGGAAATCGCCCAATCGCTGCAGGATGACGTCCAGAGAGCCGCTTATTTCTCCGGCTTTCACTATATTTACGTACAGTTTATCAAAGACCCTTGGATGCTTTGCAAGGGCTCCTGAAAGGGTATTTCCACCTTCGACGTCTTCGATAATCCTTAGTGTCGTCTTTTTCAGCAATCCCTTTTTCATCTGAGATGCAAGTATCTTTAAACCGCGAATGATTGGAAGCCCTGCATCCTGGAGCGTCGATAGTTGCCGGGTGAAGGTGGTTAGTTCTTTTGATTTTACCCCGCCGATGGAGAACGATATTTCCCTGCGCTTTTTGACAGGAGGAGTCGTTTCGGTGGATCCTTCGCCTGCTTTCTGGCGAAGGCGGACTTCTTTGATGTTTGTTGGAAAACGGCCTAATGAACGTATTTTTGCAATAGCATCGTCGGAACTGGATGCATCAATCCTGTCTTTTACTGTCTGCCCCTTATTATCAACGGCGCTATATTGAAAAATGGACATCAGTATTTTCCTTTATCTAATTTAATGTATAGGAAATTCAAAGAGTTTTATTTGATGGGTGCGCTGACGCTTCACCCATCCTACTTGATTGCCATAATCGCAGTAACAAAAAAAAGTCGTTGAGTTTTGTCTTTTTAAACCCAGCCTAATATAATGTTCAGGAATTTCAATCTTGTATGATTCCCCTCTAAAAAGAGGGGATAAAGGGGTGTGTAAGTTTGCCGCAACACATCCCCCAGTCCCTCTTTCTAGAGGGGAGCTTAAAAGCCTAATTCCATTGTATAGGAATTTTCATTTTATTTATGCAGGTATACGGGTGGGTGAAGCGGAGCGAACCCACCATTTGCAAATACATTGAAGGTGGATTCGGCGTAAAAACCAACGCCTTAATCCACCCTACTCATAATTCATGTTATCATCGTTTCTCTTACGATTTCCTGAATTGTTGTTAATCCGTTGAATATTGCGATTAATCCACTGTCTCTCAAAGTGCTCATTCCATTATTTTTTGCAGCCATTCTAATGACGTTCGTGTTTGCTTGTTCGGTAATCAATCTTCGTATTTCGTTATTCATCAACATAATTTCATATATACCCATACGACCCTTATAACCAATATTGTTGCAGTTGTTGCAGCCTTTACCCCGGAAAACCTGTTTCCCTTTTACATCTGCCTTTGTCAGATTTAATTCCAACAAAGATTCATCTGATGGTTCATATTCTTCTTTACACGAGGTACATATCTTACGCACCAATCTTTGGCTAATAACAGCCTCTAGTGTAGATGCAATTAAATACGGCTTAACACCGATGTCGATTAAACGTGTTACCGTGGTAGGGGCATCGTTGGTGTGCAGTGTACTAAAAACTAAATGTCCTGTCAATGAAGCTTGTATTGCGATTCTGGCCGTTTCTTCATCTCGTATTTCGCCTACAAGGATGATATCAGGGTCTTGTCTTAAAATCGCCCTTAAACAACTTGCAAAATCTACACCAATTGACGTGTTAATCTGTACTTGAACAAGGCCGTCAATATCATATTCTACAGGGTCTTCAGTGGTAATAATTTTTGTGGCAATATCGTTTAAGTAATTTAAAGCTGAATATAAGGTGGTTGTTTTCCCTGAGCCGGTTGGGCCTGTAACAAGAATAATTCCGTTGGGCTTATTTAATAATTGGTGTATTAATTTTAGTTCTTCAGGGCGAAATCCAAGGGTATCCAGATTGAGCGATACAGCAGATTTATTAAGAAGGCGCATGACAACGCTTTCTCCATATTTCGTAGGAAGCGAAGAGACACGTAAATCAATGAGTGTACCGCCAACATTCAGTTGAATACGTCCATCTTGTGGCAATTTTCTTTCAGAGATGTCCATGCTGGACATCACCTTTATTCTTGAGGTAATAGGTATACCCAGTTGTTTTGGAGGCGAAATCTTATTATAAAGTATACCGTCAATTCTGTATCTAATCTTAAATCCGTCTTCAAAGGGTTCCAGGTGTATATCGCTGGCCTTATCCAAAATGGCGTCAAGGAACATGAGATTAACCCACTTTTTTACAGGGGCAGCATCGACCATCTTTCTTAATTCTTCTATATCGATATATTCACCCCTGGCAGATTCGGCGTATGACTTATCTTCTTTGAATTCTAATAATAGTTGTTCTACTGATTCGTGCTTTTTAGGATAGTATTTTTCCAGTGCGCGAAGGACAATATCTTTGTGGCAAAGGACTGGCTTTATTTGATGCTTATGCTTCAGCATTAATCTTAGATCGTCTAGCGTTTCAAAATTTAAGGCATCTGCCTGAACAATGGTAAGGGTGTCATCCTTCATTTGTATGGGAATTATACGATATAATTGAGCAATAGCAGGCGGTATCATGTTTATGATTTCAGATGGTATGTCCAGGCCTTCGATGTTTACGATTTCCAATCCTAAATATTCGCTCAATGCATAAATAATTTGTTCATTGGTCACATAATTAAGACTTACCAGGATATCCCCAACCAGACCGCCTTTTTGTTTTTGAATAGCCAGGGCTTCTTGAAGTTGTTTTTCAGTAGCAAAACCCTTGTCTTTTAATATTTCGCCAAAGAGCCGTCGCTTTGCATCAGTCCTCGGATTTACTTTTGTTTTATCTTGTATCTGCATAATTGAATATTATTGTAACACGATGGTTCTTTTAAATTATACCTATTTCAAGCCCGAAGGGCTGTCAGCATATAGCAGGGGGTGAAGCCCCCTGAGTAAAATTTAAACCCATAGTACCACTCAGCATTGTCCGGTTAGGAATTTGCCTGTACCGGCTTTTGTCATACCCGAATGCTTTTATCGGGTATCCAGAGGCTCGTCCATCCTAGATTCCCGCTAAACACATGCGGGAATGACAGCTTTAGAGCAATGGAATAAGATGCGCAAAAACTTAATCGGACAATGCTGTCTATTTCACAAGTATATTGTTTTTCATTGAAATAGGTCTGTAGTATTTTCAGATTTGATAATTAGGAGAGGAAGATTCTATATGCAGTGATGTCTATTACATGAAACAGTGTTATTTTGTCAATAACGCAAGTATGAATTAGAAGGTCCTGAGATTAGTATATATTTTCAGTGTAACGAGCAAGTTAACCTGCGCCGAAGGGATTAATAAAACCCAACTTACTCAATTAGTTTTAAGATGAAAATAATTCTAAAATCGCCTGAGTATGAGGCGACAGGTTGAACGTATTGTGTACGCCCAGCATGGGCATTAACTAATGGGTGAAAGTCCCTGCGGGAAAATCACCGTAGATTCGAGGTTGAATATACGCGAACCGCTAGCAAAATTCAAGGGCGATTTCGTGAGAAATGGTCTGAAGGAAGAATGGA
>JAUSDH010000245.1 GCA_030650655.1 Candidatus Brocadiaceae bacterium | reverse complement strand
GGGGGTTTCACTGAAGATATGCAGCAAAAGTCAACGCATGCTCCAATTACGAATGAGGCTGACAACGGACTTCGGAACAAACGCGGTACCGTAGCGATGGCACGCACTATGGATCCCCACTCCGCCACCGCACAATTCTTCATCAATACCGTAGACAACTCCTTTCTTGACCATAAAGGAAAAACTTCCAATGGCTGGGGTTATTGCGTATTTGGCAAGGTTGTGGAAGGCATGCATGTGGTGGACGCTATCGAGAGCGTCTCTACCACCTCAAAGGCAGGGAACAGCGATGTTCCGGCGGCTCCAGTAACTATTGAACGGGCAATAGTAGAGAAATAGGTCTAACTCAATAGTTTAGGAATTTTTATTTAATCGGTTTTCGTGTCCATAACCAATATGGTAAATAGTCTATAGAAGACCTCCCCTTCATCCCCTCCTTGCGAAGAAGGGGAAAGAGGGGTGGTTATAAGTTCATAGAGTGCGGTATGGCTCGTTGGACATTTTAAGGAATGGGTAAAGGAATTATGTCTGGAGGATATTCATGGCATTGTTAAGCTTGCAGGATGTAAATATCGGCTTTGGAAGGCCTTTATTGATTGAGCATGCAAATTTGCAGATAGAACGGGGTGAAAAGGTATGCCTTCTTGGTCGCAATGGCACCGGCAAGTCTACCTTGCTAAAACTGATCAATGGCGACTTGCTACCCGATTCAGGCGAGATTGTCCGTCAAAAGGGGATGCATACCGCCTATCTTTCTCAGGAAATTCCCAAAGAATTACATGGTACCGTATTCGATATATTATTCGATGGGTTTGGGGTGTTAGATCGTTGTCAATCCACACGAAATATAGATCATGGGTGGAAAAAGCACCATCGGGTCGAAAAGGTAATTTCGCAGATGAGATTAGATGCTGATGCTGAGTTCACGACACTTTCCTCTGGTCTCAAACGCCGGGTGTTACTTGCCAGGGGATTAGTATGTGATCCCGACATTCTGTTACTTGACGAGCCTACCAACCATTTAGATGTTGATTCGATCGGTTGGCTAGAGGAGTTTCTCCTGCGTTATGGTGGAACGATACTATTTGTTACCCACGACCGTACGTTCCTGAAGAAGCTGGCCACCCGTATTATTGAACTTGACCGGGGAAGTCTTTCGAGCTGGGCGTGTGATTATGAGACCTTTCTTGTGCGCAAGCAGGCAGTCCTTGATGCAGAAGAGAGTCAGCAGACTGTCTTTGATAAGAAATTGGCGCAGGAAGAGATATGGGTCAGACAAGGAATCAAGGCCCGGCGTACCAGGAATGAAGGGCGGGTACGGGCGCTGGAAGATATGCGTAATGCCCGACGGGAACGACGTCAAGTCATGGGCACGGTGCGCATGCAGACACAGGAAGTTGAACGCTCCGGTGCGCTCGTGATAAAGGTTGAGGACGTCACCTATAGCTATGATACCAAACCGGTTATCAGCGGCTTTTCCGCAGCAATTATGCGGGGTGATAAGATCGGTATTATTGGTCCCAACGGGTCGGGCAAGACCACACTTCTTCGGCTTCTGTTAGGCGAATTGAGTCCCCAGCAGGGCAACGTGCGCCAGGGTACCCGTCTCAATATTACCTATTTCGACCAGCTTCGCTCTCAATTGAAAGAGGATAAATCAGTTTATGATAACGTAGGGGATGGGAACGACGTTGTTACCATTAACGGTAAATCACGCCAGGTTATAAGTTATTTGCAGGATTTTCTGTTTTTCCCCAATCGTGTACGCGTCCCTGTGAATGCCCTTTCGGGTGGAGAACGCAACCGTCTCCTTCTGGCTCGGCTATTTACCAGGCCGTCCAACGTCCTTGTAATGGATGAACCCACGAACGATCTGGACATAGAAACCTTAGAGCTGTTAGAAGAATTGCTTTTAGACTATCAGGGCACACTCCTCCTCGTCAGCCACGATCGAACCTTTCTCAACAACGTAGTAACCAGTACCTTTGTGTTTGAAGGGGAAGGGAGGCTTAATGAGTATATTGGCGGTTATGACGATTGGCAGCGCCAGAGCGAAGTAAAAAGGAAAAACGTTACGGAGAAAATTTCGGCGAAAACAGAATCGGTACGCAAGCAGTGCGAACGGCCCCGCAAGCTTACCTTTAAGGAGCAGCGCGAACGTGAAGCCTTGCCGCAGCGTATTGAGGCCCTGGAGACAGAACAACAGCAACTGTATCAAACCATGGGAGACCCCATGTTTTTTCAAAAGGGGAAAGATGAGATTGCAAATGTCAAGGCCAGGGTGTCATCCCTGGAACGTGAATTGGCTGAAGTCTATCAACGATGGGAGGCATTGGAAAACTCACAGGATACAGTCCCTTCGTCCAAGAGTTAATTGGACAATTTCTTGTTGTCTTTTTATTAAAAAAATGTATTCTGTAAAGTCTTATATACCACATTTTACATACAACAGTATGCATGAATAATTTCTAAAAAACACTATGACAACACCAAAGGTATTAATCCTCAGAACGGCTGGAACAAACTGCGATTACGAGACCCGATACGCATTTGAAAAGGCAGGGGCTAAGGTGGATGCTGTACATATTAACATCCTCCTTGCCAATAAGAAGTTATTAGAAGATTATCAAATCTTAACCCTGCCCGGCGGGTTTACCTATGGAGACGACGTCTCTGCCGGTAAAATACTGGCAAATCAGATCAAATACAATCTGGAAGAGGACATCAAAACCTTCATTCACGAAAAAAAACTCATTCTCGGCATCTGTAACGGATTTCAAGCACTGACAAAGGCCGGGCTATTGCCGGCTATTAATAAGCAGCACCAGGAGGCTACATTAACCTTTAACGACTCAAATAAATTTGAAGACCGATGGGTTTACCTGAAGATATGTTCAAATAAATCTGTCTTTATTAAGGAAAAAAACGTACCAACAATATATCTGCCCATCGCACACGGGGAAGGGAAATTCGTCACCAAGGATGAAACAACCCTGAATAAAATTATGTCGAATCAGCAAGTCGTCTTCAAATACATAAACGAATGCGGAGAAGAAGCTGGCTATCCATGGAATCCAGGTGGCTCCATTCAAAATATAGCGGGAATCTGCGACCCTACGGGTCAGATTTTGGGCATAATGCCACACCCGGAAAGACATGTGGAACCTACTCAGCACCCGCGATGGACACGCAACGGATTAAAGGAATTTGGAGACGGTTTCTTAATTTTCAGGAATGCAGTCGATTACGTTAAATCTCATTTTTAATATCACCGCAAAGGACGCAAAGAAAGACTTAAAATAAATCAATACTATTTTGGAGACAAGACACAATGCATAAAAATGTTACCTCAACGAAAGAAAATGCACTTGCGATTGATTTGACCAAATGTCACACCATACTTTCAAAATATAATCAGGCAACTCCTGCAGACCTCATTCCTATCTTACAGCAAATACAGAATGCTTATGGATATTTACCCCAGAGCGCCTTAGAAGAAATAACCGCCAGGACACGTATTCCCCTGAGCAAGATTTATGGGGTAATTACCTTTTATTCCCAATTTTCCCTGGAACCCAGAGGTAAACACACGATTAAGGTCTGCACAGGTACGGCATGCCACATCAAAGGCGCCCCTGACATAAAGAAAAAAATCACGGAAGTCCTCCATATCCATGAAGGAGAAACAAGCCAGGATTATAAATTTACATACGATCCGGTGGCATGCTTAGGGACGTGCTTCCTGGCTCCTGTCATGATGATTGACAATAGATATTACGGAAAACTAACCGTCGAAAAAACAGAGACTATACTTAAAAGCTATTAAAAAGGAGAATCAACGTGGAAAAGTTAAAAAACCCTGACGACCTCAAGAAGTACAGGAAATCTCTCGAATCCAAGCATCGCCCGGATATAGTACGCATATTCATCTGCACTACAGGATGCAGGGCATTGGGGGCCGACGAAGTATGCAAGGCCTTCAAATCAGAGATTGAAAAGCAATCCCTCAAAGACAAGGTGGAAATTGTTGACACCGGGTGTCAGGGTCTGTGTGCCAGGGCACCTGTACTGACCATAGAACCAATGGGTATTTTCTACGGTAGGGTGACAGAAACCGATGTCCCTGAAATTATTTCAAGAACTATACTAAAGGGTGAGATCATCGAACGCCTCTGTTATGCAGAAGCGGGGAAAAAAACCCCTTACATCCGGGATATTCCTTTTTATGGTAAGCAGAAAAAGATTGTTCTGAGAAATTGCGGTATGGTTGATCCCAAAAGTATAAATGAATATATACTCAGAGATGGTTATGCAGCTATCTCGAAAGCGCTCTCCGGCATGACACCGGACGACGTCGTCAATGAGATAAAAAACTCTGGTCTGCGGGGCAGAGGCGGCGCCGGCTTTCCAACAGGAAATAAATGGGAATTCGTCAAAAAGGCAGTGGGAGATGTAAAATACTTAGTCTGTAATGGTGACGAAGGCGATCCGGGCGCCTTTATGGACCGGGCAGTTCTTGAAGGCGATCCTCACTCTGTAATCGAGGGAATGCTTGTTGGGGCTTATGCTATCGGATCAAAAAAGGGAATCGTATATGTGCGTGCAGAATACCCCATTGCCGTCGAACATCTCAATATTGCCATACAACAGGCAAAATCGCTTGGACTCCTTGGGGAAAATATCCTCGGGACCAGTTTTAGTTTCGATCTGGAAATCAAGATGGGCGCCGGCGCTTTTGTGTGCGGCGAAGAAACCGCCCTTATTGCCTCCATTGAAGGCAAGCGCGGCATGCCGCGTCCCCGTCCTCCATTTCCCGCAACCAGCGGTCTTTGGGGAAAACCTACGAATATCAACAATGTAGAGACTTTTGCAAATGTGCCGATTATCATCCTCAAGGGGTCTGAATTCTATAAAGCCATTGGTACGGATACCAGCAAAGGCACGAAGATATTCGCCCTGGCAGGCAATGTAAAAAATACAGGACTCGTTGAGGTGCCCATGGGCACTACGCTTCGTGAAATCGTCTTTGATATCGGAGGAGGAATTCCAGGTCGTAAAAAATTCAAGGCAGCCCAGATGGGTGGGCCTTCGGGCGGGTGCGTACCGGCACAGCATCTCGATCTCCCCATTGATTACGAAACGGTAAAAGAGGTGGGCGCCATTATGGGTTCGGGAGGACTTATTGTCATGGACGACTCTACCTCCATGGTTGACATTGCCCGGTATTTTATGGAATTTTGTCAGGAGGAATCGTGCGGAAAGTGCGTACCCTGTAGGATTGGAACCAAGAGAATGCTCGATATCCTAACGCGTATTACCAAGGGTCAAGGGAAAAAAGAGGACATTGATCTATTGAAGGAACTTGCCGAGGTTACCAAAAGTGCGTCCTTGTGTGGTCTCGGGCAGACGGCAGCAAACCCCGTGCTCTCGACAATCCGTTACTATCTCAGTGAATACGAAGAATTAATCAATAAAAAAGACACTCAATCTTTACCACAAGAGAGTCCCGCTACTCAACCATAGCATAGCAAGGCACACTTGTAGACGGTTTAATTAAATTAGTTTTTTCTAATGTAATTTGTATTGGTTAACGTTCATAAGGAAATGAATGTCAAAAATACAAAAAATCAGACAGGCGATTATTGATAAGAATTACTATCTCTCGTCACATGCTGAAGAAGAAATGATTAATGACAGATTAGAACGAGAGGATATTGAGAATGCTATACTTAAAGGAGGGATTGAAAAGAAAATGACCTACGATTTAAGAGGTACAAGGTATAGAATTGAAGGTCCCAAAGGACGGAAGACAAATACATGTCACTTGCAGATTTAAAGAGTATAATAATCTAATTATAGTAACGGCATACGCTTTAAGGGAGGAGATATGATTTGTGAATTTTGTGAAGGTCAAACGGTAAAAAAGAAGGTAAAAAAGCATCACTGGCTTCACGGCAAATTATACATAATTGAAAACATCGAGGCTGAGGTTTGCAAGGAATGTGGCGAGAGATATTTTCATGCAAAAATACTCGATGACATAGACCGTATCCTGGAAACAAAACATGATGTAAAAGAAAAAATAGAAGTAGAAGTTGTTAGTTTATAAATAGCGAATGTTTAAATCCATAGACATTTGTGCTTGCACGAAGAGTTTGGAAAGTTGTTTCAGTAGAAGGAGACATCATAAATGTACGCCGTTTTAAAGGAGAGGCAAACTCTGCCATTTTCAAAAGACAGAGGAATGTAGGTGCTTTCTATTATCTTTTGCCTCCTGAATTAAAATGCAAAATAAAAATAATTTGAGGTAATAATATGAAAGTGCTCCTCATCGGTGCTGGAAAAGGCGGATCCGCACTCCTGACAATCTTACATGAAGATAAAGAAATAGAGATTGTTGGAGTCGTCGATAACAACCCCCAGGCTGAAGGTTTGAAAATTGCAAGGCAGTACAATATCCCAACCTATACCCATTATGAAAAATTAGTAAAAAGGGATGACCTTGACGTTATTATCGATGTTACGAGAAATCCCCAGGTACACACCGATATCGGAAAAAACAAACCTGCAAATACCGAGATACTTGGAGGTTTAAGCGCCAAACTCGTGTGGAATTTGGTAGAAGAACGAAAAAAGAAGGAAGAGGAGATTCAAAAAAGTCTTTCCGAACAGAAGGCGCTTTATCATATTGGAAATATGCTTTCTTCCGCAATTGACATACATGATGTGTTTCAAACTATCGTTAGAAGCGGCCTGGAAATAACCAATACTCCCGCAGGGAGTCTCGCTTTGTATGATGCAGAAAAAAACGAACTGGAACTCACCGCCGTACACGGCTTCAGCCCGGAATTTTCCTTAAAAGCAACACGGTGGAAGGTAAGACCCGGTGGTCTCACCAGTAGAATTCTCTCCGAAAAACAACCCGTTGTAGTGCCTGATATAACGGAGGAATCCGCTATGGATACCCGTGTCATTTTTGCTGAAGGGATTCGATCTCTGGTAGCCACACCTCTGACTACCGAAAACAAGATTGTAGGTATCCTTTTTGTGGACGACTATAAGCCACGCATTTTCACAAAAAGAGATATTTCCATTCTGGAACTTCTTGCAACTCAGGCAACGATTGCGATCAAAAAGGCTAAAATACGTGAACAACTGCAACGGAATAATCAG
>JAUSDH010000239.1 GCA_030650655.1 Candidatus Brocadiaceae bacterium | reverse complement strand
TTTCAAACCCCTACCCTGTTTCATATTGCTGAGGACCTGGTTCATATGCAGGTCAATACCAATGTAGATGAAGCCGATATCGGTATGGTTAAGGTAGGACAGGACGCAAAATTTACCGTGGATGCCTTTCCCGATGACGTTTTTGAGGGTAAGGTTGTCGAGATTCGCATGTCGCCTGTCATATTCCAAAATGTTGTGACGTACAATACGTTAATTAATGTGGATAACACATCTCTCAAGCTCAAACCAGGAATGACCGCAAATACTTCAATTTTAGTAGCCAGGGTCGAACACGCCTTGAGAGTGCAAAATTCCGCGCTTCGTTATACCCCATCGGAAATGTTACAAAGCGAAGCGGACAAAAAAGCCCTTACCGAGAGGAAATTTGCCAAAAAAAGCAGTTCGCATATCTGGATTTTAGACAGCGGGCAATTGAAGCAGGTAGCTGTAAAGCTGGGAATAGGCGATGATAATTTTACCGAAATATTAGAGGGCGATGCAAAAGAAGGACAGGAGGCCGTAATTGCTGAAACAATTTCTAAATCAACCCCAAAAACGTCACAAAAAGTCCCGTGGGGCAGAAGCCGGTATTAAATTAGGCTGCCTTCGGCAACGACTTTTAAGCGCCCCCTCTATAGTAAAGGCAATAAGTAAGTAGACATAAAAATATAAGGCTTGTCATTCCCGCATGCTTTTAGCGGGAATCCAGACTTGTCCTCGTAAAAACGGGGATTGGAGTGACCAATAACTTGGAAAGGCGCGTGTATGAACATAAAAACAACATTGTTAAGGGTTTTACTTCAAAATAGAGTGTCCATCAACTTGTGTATTATGAAGAGACAAATGACATCTATGCGGCTCTTCAAAGAGAAAAGCAATTAAAAACTTGTCCTCATGAAAATGGGGAAATGGAACCGCAAATGGAAGTTGGCGCTCATTGAGAGGATTAATCCTGATTGGAATGATCCCCGACTCAGATCGGGGACTGGATTCCTGCTAAAAGCATGCGGGAATGACATGCGAAGAACAAGATACTTTGAATCCTGTACGTCAGGTAGATTTTGAACAGAGAAAAACATTCAGTTCTACCTTGCAGTTTCTTTTATCTGAATGCCTTCCTCCAACATACGTAATTTGTGTATGAGCTTGTCTTCCATAAGCAGCCGGAACGTTGCCCGTTCATCGTCAAATCGGCTGCTTACAATATGTGCATGTTCATGGAGGTATGCAATGAGTTTCCCATTAGCTACGCTGCAGGAAAGTTCTACATCAATGAAATTCTTTTCGAGCATTTCTATAATCTTGCGTTTCAGGTCTTCTATGCCCTGATGTGTCTTTGCGGAGATCATAACACAATCTTTGTAACGACTCCGAAGCAGTGGAATAACAGCCTCTTCCTTCACGGCATCTATTTTATTAAATACCATGATCGTCGGTTTTTTGTCACACCCGAGTTCCTTCAATACCGTATTAACAGCCTCGATTTGATTATGAATCGCAGTAGAACTTGTATCTACAACATGGAGAAGGAGGTCAGCGTGCCGGGACTCTTCTAAAGTTGCTTTAAAGGAAGAAACGAGATGGTGGGGTAGTTTCTTTATAAAACCGACGGTATCACTCACCAAAAATTTTTTCCCATTTTCCAGTTTGCATACACTTGTTTTTGTGTCAAGGGTTGCAAATAATTTGTCTTCTACGAAGGTATCAATCTCCGTCAAGGCGTTCATTAATGTGGACTTCCCGGCATTGGTGTATCCCACAATGGATACCGTAAGAAATTCTTTCCGCGATGCGACCAGCCGTTCCTGTCTCTTTTCAATTTCATGCAGTTTTTTTCTCAGTTCGTGAATTTTTTTCGACACGATGCGTTTGTCGACTTCCAGTTGTTTTTCGCCAGGCCCCCTCGTTCCGATGCCTCCTTCAATCCTGGAAAGGTGCGTCCACATACGCTTTAACCGGGGCTTCGTATACTCTAATTGAGCCAGCTCCACCTGGAGTTTTGCCTGAATTGTCTTTGCACGGGTAGCAAATATATCGAGGATTAATTCACTCCTGTCAATTACTTTTTCATCGATGACCTTCTCCAGGTTTTTGACCTGTGCCGGGGTAAGGTCGTCGTCACAAATAAGCACATCAACGTCCATTTCCTTTACCAGTCTGGATAATTCGACAGCTTTTCCCTTTCCAATATAGTATACAGGGTCGATGCTTACCCTGTTTTGAACCATCGTGTGTACGATGGTTGCGCCAGCAGTTTTTGCCAAACGACTTAGCTCTTCTAATGGTTCTTCACTGCTATTGCGATCTTCTGACAGCATAACCCTGAAAAGGATGGCTCGCTCAGCCCTTACGGTAAATGCAGTATCTTTTAGTTTCACTTAAATATAAACTCCATTAATTGGCTAATAAGATAAAATCTCAAATCGAAGATTTTAGGTAACAGTTCAGCACCCCCACCTGACCTCCCCCATCGAGGGGGAGGAAACGTTTTTTCCCCGCCCCTGGTGGGAGGGGCTAGGGGAGGGGGGTGAACTGATACGATTTTATTTATCTGTGTAATCTGCGTAATCTGTGGTTTCAAAAGCTTCGTATTTTCTACAACCGATTCAGAAGAATCCTTGCATCCACGGCCTTTATGCCTTTTGGATACACAAGGACTGGATTCAGGTCTATTTCCTTAATTTCTTCTATAGAAACCATGATATTTGATACTTTTAAAATGGTTTGAGCCAATGTGGTAATATCAAGGGCCTCGGTATTTCTAAAGCCCTTCAAGATTTTAGATCCTTTTGTTTCGTGAATCATATCCAGTGCCTCGTATTCCTCCAGTGGGGCGATACGGAAGGATACGTCTTTGTAAATCTCAACAAAAATACCGCCGAGCCCAAACATCACAGCCGGGCCAAATTGAGGGTCACGAAGCCCCCCTACAATAACTTCTGTGGAAGGTGTCGCCATTTCTTCAACAAGAATTCCATGAATCCTTGCGTCAGGCATCTTCATGTTTACGTTTTTCATAATTTCTTCGTATGCAGCCTTAATACCTTCGTTATCCTTTATACCAACCTTTACGCCGCCCACATCGGTTTTGTGACTAATATCGGGTGAAACAATTTTGAGAACAACAGGATATCCTATGGACGTCGCAGCTTGGATTGCATCTGTAACAGAAGATGTGACGGTGTGCCTGGTGGTTGTTATCCCAAAGGCTTCAATTAATTCCTTGGCCTCTGGTTCGAGTAATTCATATCGTTTATTTTGTAAGGCTTTTTGTATAATATCCCGTGCCTTCGTTGGGATACTCGTTGTAAATTTGTTCATGCTGATTTGTTGAATTGGATAAACTACAGCGAATTTTAATTTGGAAATATTTATTTTTTTATTATAACACAATTGTAAAATGTTTAAAGGATATATATCAAATAAGAATGCTCCGGGGGTTTCGGGAATTTAACACGACTTACGTTGCTGCAATGAAAGGTGTTCCGGTTGAGGAGTATCACCCTTTGGTATTTTTAGCAAAGATTTGAGTACCCATGATTTCCTTATTCGGATGAAAGGAAACCGGCTTGAATGTTATCTGGGGAATTACGCTGTATTTCATACAAATCATCATCCAGTATAGAAGAATAGAACGGTAAACACTTGTATTATCAAACAACTTTTACAGACGAATGGTACACAAAAATACTTTTGATTATCATAGGCGTGATTGGCTTAAAACTTAGTGGCGGGGCACAATAACTACTTTGTCTGATTGTCTCAAAAGATTCGAACTGAAAAGGAAAGTAAGGCTTATAGGAGTGAAAGTGGGTGGATTCAAAAAGGATGGAAAGGAAATACAGTAGATATCTTTCAGCCATTTTTTTAATGAGTGCCTTCTGAATGAGAAGGTCTTTAAAAGCCAAAAGCATATCGAAATACCTTGAATTTTCGATGGAATTCTGGCGATTTTGGGTTGACATATGCTATTTCACGAGATAGTATGCTGAAAATTGTAGAACAAAGATAAAAATAAATTAGAGCCTATGAAAACTCAAGAAGCAATCAGCCTTTCAGATGATCTGATCAACTGGACTGACAAGAGCATCGACGGTATTGACCTCCCATCTGAAACTCGATTCCGTCTCGCTGGTGCATGTCTGGATGTAGCACTCGAACATCATAAGGCAATTATCCTACTCATAAAGCACCGCCTATACGGTTCAGCATTTGCTATGGTTCGCCCTCTTTTCGAAAGTTATGTCAGGGGTGTTTGGCTTCATCGATGTGCCTCTGATTCCGACATCAATCGCTTTACAGCAGACAAGTTAAATTACTCTTTTGGCAAGCTGATCCAAGACGTAGAAACGCTACCAGGTTTTGATGTCGGTACTTTGTCCAAAGTAAAAAGTTCAGCTTGGTCGGCAATGAATAGCTATACGCATAGCGGCTTACTTCAGGTCACACGGAGGAATACCGCATCTTCGATTGAACCTAACTACACTGAAGACGAAATACTTGAAATCATCCAAAACGTTAATACATTCTCTCTTTTCATAGTAATGGGTACAGCCAATTTGGCAGGAAATGAGCCTCTGATGAAGGCTGTTCTCGAAAAAGTAGAGATTCTAAATAAAGGCTCTAACTAAGGCGTGCAGACGGATGGGCCTTCGGCCCACCTGACGCCTATCGTTAGGCTTACTTATTCGATAGCAATACGCTACGGTTTAGAGGAGGCACAATGAAACTGAGCTTTGAGTGCGACAAAGAGAAAGCCCAAAGCAAATCTCAAAAAGCACAGAGTCAGTTTTGATGAAGCCACAACAGTTTTAATTGATACCGAACACGGCTCGAACATACGTATTATCAGTTGCCGTAAGGCAACCCCCTCGGAGCGGAAACTTTATGAAGAAGGCAGTGACTAAAACAGTACAGGCGGAGGACAACGATATGCGTACCGAATATGATTTTACAGGTGGAGTGCGTGGCAAGCATTACAAAGCCATGCAAGCCGGGTATACAATCACTATTCATAAGGCAGATGGTGCAACTATTGTTAAGGACGTAATGCCAAAAGAGGGTGCAGTTGTTCTAGAACCAGATATTCGAGCGTACTTCCCAGACTCGGAATCTGTGAATAGGACTTTGCGTTGTTTAATTCCACTGCTGCCCAAAAAGCGTAGAGCAAAGGCGAAGAAAGCCTAACAAATCGGCAGCAACTCTTATGACTTGCCCCGCCGTAGGCGGCAGGAACAAGTCGTTTGAGCGGTCAACCCCTTCGGGGCTGCCGCTTTTTGATTGGGCTATACGTCTTAAACTGTTATCAATTGTGAAAAATGTCAACTATTTCGGTTCAATCGAGGACGATTGAACCAGCAAAAAACCAGCAAAAACTGTCACGTAAAAAGTCATCAAAAACTACTTTATGCTGCCTGTAAATACGTAATCATTGCCCGCTACTCCCACATGACAGTCAATACACGCATCAACCTTGCCTTCCAGGCGTGCTTCTCCGTCCGGTTTGTACTTTATCCAATACCAGTCGTGTCCGGCAGGATTGAATCCTTTTGATTTGTACATCACCGTGATTAAGAACAATTTTTTATCATCGGTATAGTTTTCTTTGATGAGGAGTGCGCCATCTGAAAATATACCTTTTTTGTTTACGATAGTTTCAAGGGCAATGTCATTTACATACAATTTAAGGATATTTCCGGGAGGCATGGTACTTTCATAAAAGCCTTCTTTGCCAGGCCACGTGGGATAATTTTGGTATGGATCTTCAACGGTCATGTATCTCCACAATGCCTGTGAATTCATTTTGCCTTCTTTATCCAGTGTTTCACCAATGCCAATTCCATAGAGTATTAGCAATAGGGAAACGAAACATGTTAAAGTAACCGCCCAATTTCTTAATTTATAAATATATTCCATATATAACCTGGATAAGACAGTATAAAAGTATTTTAGATTTACGAATTACAAATTACAATTTTAAATCTAAAATCCCAAATCGTAAATCATAAATGAAACTATCCTCCGTGCAGATAACCGCTACTTTTGCAAATGTGGCAAATTGTTTGTTTGTCATTCTTGATCCCCAAAATCTCTTTTCGCGCCGCAATGTACATCTCGTTATTCCAGATTTCTTTGAAAGAATTTTCGAGGATATTTCCAAATGCGTACTTTTCACTGTACACCGCACAACAGGGTAATACGCTGCCGTCCCAGTTAATCATCGTTTCCGTCCACGGGAGCATACAGCCTATCCGCTTCTTCTGCTTCGTTGAAACGACGGCAAATTCAGGATTATCGGGTATCCATGCCAAATCTCTTTCCAGCGCCCTTTGGGTGGTTTCAAAAACTTCTTTGCCCATATCGGGCCTCATTTTTGATATTTTGATTTTGATGCCGATTTTTTTTGCCAGGTCATTTGCTGTAGTTACCTCATGTTCGTTGTGCTTGAAGATGTGGAACAGCCAGATTAGATTGGTATGACAGCCTGGTATCTCTCTTTTCTTTCGAACCAATCTTTTCATATTGCCCATCACCAGATCAAAATCACCGCCCACATGATATTTCAAATAAGTCTCAGCACTCGCCCCATTACAGGAGATATAGATTTTTTCCAGTCCTGCCTTTACTAATGACTCTATCTGGTCATCTCCCATTTCCATAGAAAGGTTTGTGCTAATTTTTATATTATATCGATCCCGCGCTTTTTTGCATAATGGATCATGCTTAGCAAATCCTTATTGAGCATCGGCTCTCCCCAGTTATACAAACGGATCACGGTAAGGTGCTGGCCTATCTCATCGACTACCTTTTTGAATATGTCGAAAGAAATAAAACCTTTTCTGGCGCTTTTATCCTGCTGGCCGGTAGGGCACAAAGGACAGCGCAGGTTGCACAGATTTCCTGATTCTATAGATATCTTTGAGGGATAATAGGGAAGAGAGGTCTTTCCGAGGAATGCATAAATATGAGGTATAGCAGAACTATATACTTTTTTAATCGCGGACTTTTTTCGTGCCATTGTTATAGTATTACCCTGTAAAACCTTCTTTTCCCATCTTCATGAGGACAAGTTTTGGAAAGGTTTTTTACACCCCCCTGTGTTCCCCCTTGCGAAGGGGGGAAATAGAGGGGTCTTTTGGTTGCGGCTGTGCTGCACTATGCTCTCGTTCCCAGAGTTTTACGTATTTTACAAAAATATAAAATGCAGTAGAAACCGCCAAAACCAATCCAGGCAGCCCGTCGAAAACCCCCATTTTTATTATGTATACTTTGATAAACTTATAGAGAGGCCTGAAAATCAATTGGAACAGGCTGAACCCCTTGCGCCGTTCAATCATAACATCGGCAAAGATGTTTGAATAGTTATCTATTGTCCTCAATTGATGGGAAAAGTTTTTATAGTTGAAGTGGTAAATGTCATGTTTCATGTGCTTGGTTTTACCATCTAGGATAACCCGCCCGTGAGGATTTGTGCCCTGCCATTGTCCGCAACCTCTCTTAAATAGGCGTAGCTGGTAATCAGGATACCAATCCCCGTGATAAATCCATCGACCAAGGTAGAAACTGCGTCTTGGGAAAAAGAATCCTACGATATTACCAGGGTTACGGATGGCCTCCTGAATTTCCCCGATAAGCTTCGGAGACAGCCTTTCATCGGCATCGAGTGAAAGAATCCAGTCGTATTTTGCTAAACCGATGGTGTAGTTTTTTTGATCGATATTTCCCGGCCATGCTCTTTGATACACCCGATCGGTATATTCCCTGCAAATATCCACGGTTTTATCTGTGCTGAATGAGTCTACCACGATAATTTCATCTACCCACTTCGCACTTTCAAGGCAATCACGGATGCGGGACTCTTCATTCAGGGTGATGATGCAGGCTGATATGGAATATTTTTGACTCATATTTTACTCGGGGCAAGCGTTAAAGATTATATTATTTTTGGGGTTGATGTTATGGTGTTGACACGAAAATACCCCTCACCAAGGCCCTCTCCCACAAAGGGCGAGGGAACTTTCCTTCCCTTGATGGGAGGGGATAAGGGAAGGTGACATATTTTCATGCACTTTTGAGAGTTTCCGGCTCATAAACTTCAGTTGAAAGCCCTACTCCTTAGCGGGTTCAAATTTGTAATTTGAACCCAAACATTTTATTTAATCTTCATGTTTACAGATAGCCATACCCAATGTCCACTCCTAACTTAAGGGTTCGGGTTACAAACCCGAACCCGCCGGGAGAGCTAAATGCGAAGCAAAACAGCGAGATTCCTCATTGCCATATCGCAGTAATAGAAAAAAGTCGTTGGGTTTTGTCTTTTAAACCCCAACCTAATTTAAGACGTTCACTATAATTAGGTTCTCGTTTAGATTGAAACGGTTGAACGCCTTATTCCTCGGTATCCTCTGTGGTGCTTTCTTCAGCCGCTACTTCTTGCGTTTCTATGCCGGAGATTTCTCCACTATCCGCTTCGATCTTTGTCTCTTCCGGAGCAACGCGTGCAACGGAGACAAGCTTGTCCCCCTCTTCTATAGCAAAGAGTTTGACCCCTTGTGTATTTCTACCAATGGCGCGAATGGTATTTATAGGTGTCCGGATAACCATACCTTTTGAGGTAATCATTATCAGCTCATCGGTATCTCGGACATCAATCAGCGCTACGACGTTCCCATTTCTTTCGGTGGTTTTAATGTTAATGACACCCTGTCCTCCTCTATGATGAGCGGGATATTCTGAGAAATCTGTACGTTTCCCAAAACCATTCTCGCAAACCGTTAGGAGGGAGGAGTTTTCGTCCACAATTACCATATCCCTGACTTTGTCATTTTTCTTGAGTTTGATGCCTTTCACTCCGTGTGTGACCCGCCCCATAGTTCTGACGTTTTCTTCAGAGAAACGCATGGCCTTTCCCTGCTCAGTGCCGAGGATGATGTCCTGTTTGCCATTTGTTAGTTTTACCCCAATCAGTTTATCCCCATCATCCAGGTTAATGGCAATAATACCACCCTTTTTGGGGTTACCATAGGCGCTTAATACGGTCTTTTTGATGATTCCATGACTGGTAGCCATGACCAGCTGCCGTTCGTCAAAATCCCGCGCGGGAATAAGGGAGGATACGTTTTCACCCTCCTTGAATTCCAACAGGTTAATCAGCGCTCGCCCTTTGGATGTACGTCCCATTTGCGGAATATCATAAACCTTTAGCCAGTAAACTCGTCCCTGGTCAGTAAAGAACAGGATATAATCATGGGTAGACGCTACAAAGAGATGTTCTATGAAATCCCCTTCTTTCATGTCAGCGCCGGTAACGCCCTTGCCGCCGCGATGTTGTTTCCGGTAAGCAGTCAGAGGCAGTCGTTTAATATATCCTTCGTGGGTGATAATGACGGCCACATTTTCCTCTGCAATGAGGTCTTCTATATTAAATTCCGTTGTCGCTGCGACAATCTCCGTGCGGCGCTTGTCACCGAAGCGTTCTTTAATTTCCACGATATCTTTTTTGATGATATTCAGTACCAACTTGTCACTCGCCAGAATTGCCTGATATTCTTTAATCTCAGCGCATATTTTTTTGTATTCTTCCTCGATCTTTCCCTGTTCGAGTCCGGTCAACCTCTGGAGTTTCATATCCAGGATTGCATTGGCCTGAATTTCTGAAAGAGAAAATTGGCTGATAAGTCCCTGTCGCGCAATTTCTACCGAGTCTGAATTCCTGATTAATTTGATAATTTTATCGATATGCTGGAGTGCGATCTTCAGCCCTTCCAGAATGTGCGCCCTTGCTTGTGCCTTTTCCAGCAAATACTTAGTTCTGCGCAGGATAATGACCTTTCGGTGCTCGATATAATAGAACAGCATTTGCTTCAGATTCAGTGTCTCTGGCCGATTGTTGACAAGGGCAATCATGATGATACTGAAGCTGTCCTGGAGTTTTGTGTGCTTATAAAGCTGATTTAAAACAACTTCTTCATCCTCCCCCTTCTTCAAGTCGATGACCAGACGGCTCCCTTCCCGATCACTTTCATTGCGGATATCAGAAATGCCTTTGAGTTGTTCTCCCCGTACCAATTCGGCAATACGTTCCAGGATATTATCCCTATTAAGCTGATAGGGTATCTCCGTCACGACGATACTCTTTTTCCCACTATTAGAAGTTTCCACGTGTGCCCGTGCACGCACCGTAATCGTTCCGCGACCTGTCCGGTAGCCTTCTTTGATTCCTTCCGTACCGCAGATTAACGCCCCGGTGGGGAAATCAGGGCCTTTGATGACCTGCATTAAGTCGTCAATGGTTACATCAGGGTTATCAATAACAAGGGTAATGCCGTCACAAATTTCGTTGACATTATGCGGAGGAATACTCGTGGCCATGCCGACTGCAATACCAGAACAACCATTACAAAGTAGATTTGGGAATTTCGAGGGAAGGACTTTGGGCTCTGTTCGTGTGTCGTCGTAATTGGGTACATAATCAACGGTTTCCCTCTCCAGATCTTCCATGATGGTCATGGCAACTTCCGTCATGCGGGCTTCTGTGTAACGCATGGCCGCTGGCGGATCTCCATCGATAGAACCAAAGTTTCCCTGACCTTGTACTAGGGGATATCGGTAGTTAAAATCCTGTGCCATACGGACGAGGGTAGGATAAACCACCTGCTCGCCGTGTGGATGGTAGTTACCGGTTGTGTCACCGGCAATCTTTGCACATTTCCTGGATTTGGAGCGAGGGCCTAAGCTGAGGTCATTCATGGCAACAAGGATGCGTCTCTGCGATGGCTTTAGTCCGTCCCTTACATCTGGAAGCGCCCGGCTCATGATGACGCTCATGGCATAACTCAGATACGAATCCTTCATCTCCTCTTCGATGAACAACTCTTTTATGTTTTCTCTTCTTTCTACCATGGTATCGTAGTTACCTGTAAAAAATTATTTTTATAAATTTGTTAATAAGCAATATGTTTGCGAGTTATACTTTAAAGATTGAACTGGTAACTTTCAACTTATTATTATCAGGTTATGACTATGCTGCTCCAAATTGTTACCACTCAAAACTCTGAATTACTATTATTCCCTTTTCTTTTGCCTTCTTTAGAAAACCTTTTGTTGCGTAATGGGTTACCAATACCCTTATTATTTCAGACTCTCTGTACTCCTCAAGTACGGATTTTACTTTCTCTTCTAATTCTTCAAATATATCTTTTTCTCCTTTTTTCTTTTCCCTTCTCTCGTCCAGTCTTAGTTTTGCCTCTCCAACAATGATAATGCCTTTTCCTTCTTTTTCGGCACGTCCAAAAATATTTATCTCTTTGCCTCCGATGTCTGCCCTTATAATTTTTTCTTTTATTTCTATTCCGTATTTTTCTTTTAATACTGCTGGCAGCATCCTGTACGTTTCATTCTCAAAGGCGTAGCTGAAACTCCTCGATAATCCTCCAACTTCCTCCCTGTTCCTGTCTAATCCTCTTGCAATGACCTTCATTTCTTCGACAAGTTCAGCTACCGTGACTTCAGTCTTTTTCTGTGCTTCTGCAAGCTCAGCTACCCTGTTTTCTGTCCTTTTCTGAGCCTCAGCAAGTTCGCCTACTTTTACCCCAAGTTCACCGACTCTTACTCCAAGTTCTTTAACAATTCCTTTGAGTTCAGAAAAGTCTTCTTTCGTCACATGAGCTTCTCTTATGCGATCATCTATTATCTTTACTATTTCCTTCTTTATCGTTGGGGTAATTTTTAATTCTCTTCGCTTGGTTGTCTGCATGTTATCCAGAAGCCCTATGTTTAGGTTGTTTTATGTAACAAATGGATTATATTTTATTTCTTCTGCAATGGTTGTTGATGGGCCGTGACCGGGATACACGATGGTCTTTTCGTCCAGCACAAATAATCGTTCCTTAATAGCCCGGATTAACTTTTTCTCGCTGCAACCAGGAAAGTCCGTCCGCCCAATGCCTTCTTTGAAAAGGGTGTCTCCGGAAAATAAAACAGGAGGCTGTCCGTTTTCCTGATTTTTGCTGTATAAACATATGCCGCCGGGTGTATGTCCGGGTGTGTGGATTACCTCAAATGTATACCCATCTATAGTAATTGTGTCACCATCTTTCAATAATCGGTTTGCCTCAGGAGACCGCACGGTTACTCCTCCATAAAATGCGGCAAGGATAGAAAGGTTTTTTGCTGGATAGGGAAGCATGTCCTGGTCTTCTTCATGCACACAGATCTGAATGTCCGGAAAAGCCTCTTTTAGCCCGGCATTGGCACCGATGTGGTCGCCATGTCCATGGGTGATCACAATGAATTTAGGAATCAGATGTTTATCTTTTATAAAGGCGATAATGGTTTCTGCGTCTGCGCCCGGGTCGATAATCATTGCCTCCGAAGAGACATTCCCCGTAACAATATAACAACATACCTGCAAAGGCCCTACATTTATCTTTTGGATACGCATGACTCACTTTCTACCTTTTCTTTAAGTAGTCTTCGATAATATCCTTCAGTTCGCAGGGGCCTTTATTATCCCACAGTCCGATAATCTTTCGTTCTCTTTCCGCATTCTCCACTGCATCAGAGGCGTGTGCGGCATTCTTCATGATGTCTTCTCCGTAAATCCTGCGAACTTTGCCAGGCTCGCCCTTCTTCGAATCGGTAGGGCCCAGGATATTTCTGATTTTGCGAATTGCGTCAGGACCCCTGTATATTAAGGCAAGACAACGGGCAGTTCCCGGTTTCTTTTTATCGGCTGGTGATGTTTTTTCCGGGTCGAGTCCCGTCATGTATTGCACGATCTTGTTGAATTCGTGCATGGCATTAATGTCTTTTAACTGGTCTGCCAATTGTTCTGCATGGGTATTGATGATTGTGCCTGGGACTTCGAATGAAAAGGCAGATTTAAAGGTTTCTTTGAGTTTCTCAGCGATCTTT
>JAUSDH010000232.1 GCA_030650655.1 Candidatus Brocadiaceae bacterium | reverse complement strand
ATTCAAATTACTCCTGGAGCTTTACCACGGCATCAGCCCCGGTCGTTCCCGCGCCCACACCCGCAGTGACGCCGTCGCCCACGCCAACAGCGGTTTCAACCGTAACACCGACTCCCGTGTCGTCGCCAACTCCAACAATTACGCCAACACAGCCTGCCGACCTGAGCCTGAGCAAGGAGGTGGCGTATCTCTCCGGTGACACCGTTGCCGTTACCGTAGTGGATGCCGACCGGGACACCAATGCAACATCAGAAGACACATTAACAACCGCCCTCAAGGTAACGGCGCTCAATTACTTTGCCGGCGGCGACCTCACGTTGGACATGAAAGAAAACGCCGTAAACAGCGGGACGTTCCTGGCGACCATTAAAACAGGAACAACCACGATTGGAGGAGCCAGTTCCAGCACAAGGTCAAACATCGGCACGATAAAGACCGTGCAGGGCGGCACTGCCACGGTCATCTATACGGATACCACACCAAATGCCTCAACGATTACAAAAACGCTGTCGTTCAGCAGTTCTGATGCGACCATGAAATTCGATGCAGAATCATACACCGTAGGTTCTTATGCGGTGATAACGCATGTCGATGCAGAGGAAAATAGTGACAATACGAAGGAAGATACACTCCTGAACCACGCCGTCATAGAGACGTCTTCCATCAACAGGGCATGGCTAAGTCTGGTAGAGACTGGCGCAGACACCGGGACGTTCAAGGGTTCTATCCTGGTGAGCAGTACCGCTACGTTAGACAACGAGCGCATCCAGGCATCAAACGGCGACACGTTAACGGCCGGCTGCCCGGATGAAATAAACACCAGCGGCGCACCGAGGCAGGTGACAGCGGTAAGCCGTGTAGTATCATCAGAACCAACGCCGACCCCGGCCATAACACTAACGCCAACACCATCGCCAGCATCATCGCCGACACCGTCTCCCGCTGAATGCGCGGCCGAGGAGATAGCATTGTCACCGGTTAAGTTACAGCTCAAGCGGAACAAGAGCGGTGAGGTAACGGTGACGGTTACCGGCACAAATGAATGTCCTGCAGAGGGGAAGCAGGTAACGGCAAAGATCAGCATGGGCAGGAAATTCGTCTCTGTCTCACCCTCGAATCAGGAGACGGACGAGGATGGCCAGGCTGTGTTTACGATAAAGGCAAAGAATAAGACGGGGAGCGCAAGAGTTACGTTCCGTGTGGGAGTATTGAAGAAGTCAATGAGTGTAAAGGTAAAGAAATAAGGTAACAGTTCAGTTCGCCGCAGAGGCGCAAAGGACGACCTCTCCCATGTCACCCCCCTCCCCCTTTCTCCCCCTTGATGAGGGGGACAGGGGGAGGAAGCGGTTTTTGGGGTGGTATAGACAATCCCCGTTTGTTCGTGTCTTCCTTACGACACAACGGTTACAAAATTTTGAGGATGCGGTTAGCTACTGTCCCCCGCTGGCGGGGGCAGGGGGTGGAAAGGCATAAGTGGGAATTCCGGCAGGTTCGTAACCTGAATGTCCATAAGTTTGTTTAGACAATAGTGCCATATGCAATTAATGGCGAACCAACCATATAAAACGTAGGGTTCAAGTTGCAAACTCGTATCCATAACGAAGGGGTGATTGACGCGGTGAAGAAGTCCAGTCCACCCCCCGCCCCCGCCAGCGGGGGACAAGGCAGAATTAACCCAAATAAGGGGTTAATGGTGATTATGGATTCCTTAACTTAACACGTATGCCCCATGTCCCCCTCCAGAGGGGGAGAAAGGGAGAGGAATGATAAAAGACTTCAAAATTTTAAAAAAGGAGGCGTGTTATGTGTACGACGTGTGCAAAACATAATCCCGGCAGTAAGAAGAAGGTGGCTGTAAAGCCGGCAAAGAAGACAAAGAAAAAATAAAACAAATTCCCTCCGATATTTGCAGATCAAAATTATCGGAGGGAATTTTTGTTTAAGTAGACAATAAGCCGAGTTCTGTCGTGGATGGTCATTTATCTAGTCTCGTTGTTGCCAGCGAGATCTAACGGCTTACCCAGAGGTACTAACGAAGCGGGCCACTTCATCCCTCCCTATTTAGCCTTTCTCCCAGTGGGGTTTGCCATGCCTCTGATGTCACCATCAGAGCGGTGGGCTCTTACATTAAGTCGATACTTGTCCCTGTTTTTAACCAGGGAAACGACCCCGCCATTTCACCCTTATTCCATCAAAAAGATGGAACGGTATATTTTCTGTTGCACTTTCCTTCCCGTCACCGGGACTCCGCGTTACGGAGCACTGTGCCCTGTGGAGCTCGGACTTTCCTCCCGTCCCTTCCATTCCTGAGAATAGTCAGGACCGACGACCACCTCGTCTACTTAATCTTCAGTGGATCCTTTACTACCATCCTCAAGGTATAAAATCCGCCCGCAGCTGTGACAAAAGGTAATGACTTTGCCTGACATAAGCTGGTTGAGTGTTTGTGCCGTTACGGACATAAAACAGCCCTGGCATACCTGATTAATAACGCTGACTATAGCTACTGCATCCTTGTGACTTACAAGCCTGTTGTAATGTTGTAAGGCATCCTGATCAACCTTGGATGCATAGTTGCTGTGTTTTTGCTTGAGTTCGGCGATTTCTGATTCCATTGCTTGTATGTCAGTTTCTACCTGTTTTTGAACTTCCCTCAGTTGTGACTCTTCTTGTGCAATTACTTTTTCAAAGGATTTGTACCTTTGCTGCATTTCCTCATAGGTTGTCATCGTCCGCAAAATTTCATCTTCCAGGACAGACTTGTCTGCTTCCTTTCCTCCAATTTCACTTTTCAATGCACTGTATTCCTTGTTGGTCTTGACTTGATTCATCTGTTGTCGAAATTTATTAATCTCTGTCTCTATGCTTTTCAGATCGAGTTCCTTGCTGTTGATATTTCTCTGGAGGATCTTTGTCTCTTCGCTAATCTTTGACAATTCCGCTTTCTTTTGTTGAATTTGATTTTGTTTTTTTTGAATGTCGTAATTTCTATAGAGTTTGTCGCCCTCCAGTCTTTTCAGCTTTGTGTCTATTGACTGTAACCTCCGAAGTACCTCTATCCGTTCGTTCATTCATTCCTCTTTCCAGATAATTTTACGTGCAGTAGAGACAGGTTTGAAACCTCTCTACCTATCAATCTCCGCCAATTCCGTCCAGGAATCCTTCGAGTTTTCGACTTCTAATCGGGTGTTGTAATTTCCGTACTGCTTTTGCCTCAATCTGTCGTACCCTTTCCCGTGTGACCTTAAATATCTTGCCTACCTCTTCCAGCGTATACGTGTATCCATCGCCGATACCGTATCGAAGTTTGATGATTTCTCTTTCACGATAGGTTAATGTTTCCAATACATTCTCAATCTTGTCTTTCAACATCTCCTGGGTTGCAGCTGACACGGGAGATTCTGCCTTTTCATCCTCAATAAAATCACCGAAGGAACTGTCCTCGCTTTCACCAACGGGCCGATCCAGCGATATTTGATGCCGGGATATCTTGAGTACGCGCCGTGCCTCTCCTACGGTGATCTTTACCTCTTTTGCAATCTCCTCAATGGTTGGTTCACGGCCTTTTTCCTGCAGAAGTTTCTTCGAAACGTTTCGTATCTTACTCATGGTTTCGATCATATGTACGGGAATACGTATCGTTCTTGCCTGATCGGCAATTGAACGGGTAATTGCCTGGCGTATCCACCACGTAGCATAAGTACTGAATTTGTACCCCCGCCGATACTCGTATTTGTCTACTGCGCGCATAAGTCCTGTATTGCCTTCTTGAATTAAATCCAGGAAACTTAAACCACGGTTCCTGTATTTTTTGGCAATACTTACCACGAGTCGTAGATTTGCCCCGGAAAGTTTTCTTTTAGCACCCTCGTGTTCTCTGCAAATATTTTCAATAGATTCAACACGGCGTTTCAATCGCTGAGAAGATTCCAGAACCATACTTTCTAACTTTTCGTATTGAGATTCCAGTTCTTTATAACGACCATTTGCCTTAGAACGAGGCTTACATTCCATGCGCTGTGTTTCCAGCTCTTCCATTTCATGAACGATTTCCTGGAGTTTCTTCATCAGTGGCTGTATTCGTTTTGTGCGGATATTTATTTCCTCAAGCAGGTCGATGCCTTTTCGCCTTCTATTCCTGATTACTCGAAGCAGTTTTATTCTTTCTTTTTCAGAAGTTTGTTTTCGTTTGGCGCGAAGATAATCTTCTTTGTTTTTCTGGAGAATCGTTTTTAGGATTTTAGAACTCCTGGGAAACTGTTCTAAAATTCCGTCCTTGCAATTGTCGACCATTACATTAACCTTTAAGGTACGATCAAACGAAAGTTCTCCATTATTCACATCCTCCAATATCTTTAAACAGGTCGCCAGTGAGAGGTCGGAATGTAATACCTTCTTTAAAAATCGTTTTCTCGTAATTTCGATCTTTTTTGCGAGCATAATTTCTTCGTCTCGTGTAAGCAGGGGGATTTCGCCCATTTGGGTGAGATACATGCGTACGGGATCGTCTATCTTTTCTGTAATTGTCGGAACTTCGCCGAATTCCAAATCGACTTCTTGAAAAACTGGCGCTTCTTCTGCTGCATCAATAACATCGCGGCTCTCGATTTCTGTTTCATCAATGAGATCTATTCCCAACTCATCCAGCATCATCAGGAGGTCATCAATCTTTTCTGGAGAAATATCCGCATCATCGGGCAACATATCGTTCAGTTCTTCGTACGTTAAGTAGCCTTTTTCTTTGCCCTTTTGTAC
>JAUSDH010000228.1 GCA_030650655.1 Candidatus Brocadiaceae bacterium | reverse complement strand
ATCATTTGCTGGATGGTTTCTTCGATGTGCTTGAGTTCCGAAAGTACCTGTTCGTTGAGTTTTGCATCTTCTCCCTTACGTAATTTATCGAGTAAGTTCTCAATATTGTTTTGAGATTGAATAAGGTTCTTTCCCGTATCTAAGACTTCGTCCAGCTTTTGCTTCTGGATCAATTCATTCAGGAAGAGGATAATATTTTCGACCTCAGCCACTTCTTCGTCCTGAACTTTTTGTAATTCGTTCAATACGAAAACTGGAATATTATTATCTGCTATATTTTGTATGGATTGCCGGATGGCTGTCCGTTTTTTCTCAGTAATATCACGGAACTTGCTTTTCAGGTTTTCGAGAGAATAGTACACGCTATAATTTGCCAATGTATCCTCTTGCATACCCACTAAAATATCGGTAAAAAGACGAATAATCCTCTCTGCCCGTTCCTGTATACCGTCTTGCGTCATGACGAGATAATCCCTGGATGCACACTTTTCGTCGTCAATCCTCTTTGTGAGGTCATCGGATAACATATGGAGTAATTCCTGTAATAGCGCCTCTTGTAATTGCACCAGTTCCTGATGCTTTTTCCTGGAACTGTATATTTCTAAATAATACGTTTTGGAACTACTGACTTTAGGGCCTGATATAGTGTCGTTGTCTTTTACTTCTATATGGTATGGAATCTTATCATCCGGCTTCAGGTTTAATTCACTGAGCGACCATGAATAAGCGCCGCTATATTGGAGTTGTTTCTTACTAAAGCTGGTAATTATTTTAGTTTTTCTTTCATTCCCGTGCTCGAACACAAGAGAAATTTCGCTTATGCCAAAGTCATCGTTGGTCGTATACTTGAGTGCAACAACATCCTTTTCATTGACAGTGATATCATTTGACGGAACATTTATGGATACCTCAGGATATAGGTCTGAATCCACTTGAATTTTATGGGGTATCGCATCCTTGAGAGTTCTACCCGTGCTATCAGTAGTCTCGAAAACATATGTTCCGCTCTCAAGTAATGCCAGAGTGCCTTTCATTGTTTTGCCGTTTTCTACCACAAAGGGAATTTTGGTTGAATCATTAAAGACGATTGCTGCAGATGCTATGGCCCGGTCGCTTATGGCGCTCATTTGCACCTCACTTCCCTTTAATGCTTTAATATCTCCGCTGGTATTGTATACCGTCTTTTGCTGCAATCCAGAATAGAGCGGGTATCGATAACTTATCGTAATATCTCCAATAATAGGCCTTGCATAAGCGGATAGCCCCTTTTCGTAAATTCCTTCTTCATGAATGAGGCAGCTAAAAAGAAGGGGTATGTTTTTATCGAAATACGAACGATGTAATACGTACATTGTACAAAAAACAAACACAGAGAAGCTCAGAATTATGCAGCTTAATCGGAGGAATTTTTTACTAATTACATGGCCGAGGTCTAGTTGCCTTAATTGATTTGCTGTATTATCCACAAGCATCGAGACCATTTGCCCGGAATATTCTACTTTCTTTTCGCGTAATTTGTACCTGGTCAATTGAATCGAACTGATGAGGGTGTTATTTAGGGAAGGATACTTTTGTTCGATTAATAGCGCAATTTTATCCTTGTTCAATAAGGAGAATAAGGGTATCAGGAATACCCTTAAAAAAACAAGGAATAGTATAACAAGGCTGCCAATAGAGAAAATAACAAGACCGGGTGGAAATCGGAGAAAACTATAAACACAAACCGTACCCAATAATAATAAAAGCAGACATGTTGAAAATAAGAGCGCTAGTCCGCCATAAAATCTATTTACCATAGCGCTCTTAGCAACCGTCCGTAAAGACGACCTTATGACGCCGTTGCTGTTTTGTGACTTATTGTCTCTGTAATTTAGAAGGACAATAAAATCAAACATATCTTTCAATGCGTGGATTGATTTAAAGAATAGTTCCTTCATGGATTTGATGATATTCAAGGACATCTTAATATTTTATTTCTAAATTAGGCATTCGGCAACTTTCTCAATGTAGCGCGAACTTCAGTTCGCTTACATCCTGCTATGCGAACTAAAGTTCGCGCTACAACTGTAACTTTGAATTCCCTTAACGTAAATTCAAGATTATGACTTAAGTGCTAATTTGTCAAACAAAATCTTAATTGTTGAAAAACGGTAATTTGAAGCTAGAATAACGACAATTAAATAAGCATTCAATCATAAATTCTTTTAGGAGTACAAGCACACTCGTTATGTATAAATTATATCAGATAGTGGTAACTTTGTATTCGTGGGCATTATTCTTTTCACTCTGGATATTTTCTATATTGACGGCTGCAATCTTAAGTCTGGATGCAAAAGACAAGGAAAATATATTTAATACCATAGAAAGAGTTTTTAGCCGCATCGCATTTAAACTCCTGGGCATGAAGATAGAAATTCACGGGCTGGAGAATATACCAAGGGACGAGCCAGTCATCTTTATCTCAAACCATCAAAGCATGATGGATATCAAACTCTCTCTGGCCTGTATACCGATAAACTTTAGCTTTATCTCGAAAGACACGCTCTTCCGTGTTCCAATCCTGGGGGCGTACATGAAGACATCGGGCCACATACCCATTCAAAGAGGTGAAGATAGAAAAGCCTATGAAACCCTTTTAACAGCCGTTAAGAAGTTAACAGCAAAAAAATCACTTGTCGTTTTTCCTGAAGGAACGCGTAGTGAGGACGGTCAGCTAGGTGCATTCAAAAGAGGTATTTCATTGATTATCTTGAAATCAGGGAGGAGGGTTGTGCCTATGGCTATTTGTGGCAGTAATCAATTTATGCCAAAACGTGGATGGCTCTCTCACCCGGAAAAGAGATACGTTAAGATGAATTTTGGCAAGCCTCTATCTTTTGACAACTCAAGGACAGATCGTGAATATACTATTCAGGTAACCAATCAATTGAGGAACGAAGTATTGGGATTGTTGCAGTCATAAGGAAATTCGTTATGTTTCTTACGGAGAACAAAGGAAGTTAACTAATTTTTATCATTGACTTTGATATTGATTCTATATAAATTAATGAAAATAGTGCCCAGAGAATAATTACCTGCAGCAAGATGGATTTACCTCAAAATGCAGAGTTTTTTATAGGTGAAAAATGATAAAATCCGAATGGACGTTGCAAAAGACGTTGATGTGTATCTGTCTTGTCTTATGCTTTTTTGGATGTGCTTCCTCGAATAAACAACAATCAACGAATAGTAGCGAGGCTGACAAATACCAGTTGGCAATGGAGTTTAATAATCATGGCGCAAATTATGTGAATAAGGACATGCTCGATGAGGCAATCGTGCAATTTAAGAGGGCGCTCACGATTAAACCTGATCTTGCAGAAGCACGCAACAACCTTGGTGTGGCTTTTTGCAGGCAGAAGATGTTTGATGATGCAATAGCGGAATTTAAATTGGCCGTAAGGATTAATCCGGATTATTCCAAGGCCCACGACAACCTCGGGTTTGCCTACAGGAATAAAAACATGTTTAATGAGGCCATTGCAGAACATAATCTGGCGCTCAAGATAAATCCCAAAGACATGGAAGCTATGAGAAATTTAGAACTGGCCAACGAAGGGAAAAAATTCTATGAAAAGACGAAGGCTTATCAAACTGCTAACAAGGGGATAGCCCCTGAAAGTATTGCTGGATACAACCAGTATACGAGAGGTTTCTTCGATGACGCCATAACTTCATTTAGGAAAGTTGTAGATGGAAATCCTGACGATTTGCTGGCATCATGCTATCTGGGTCATACCTATGCTATGAAAGGAATGCTGGATGAAGCCATACATGTGTATAAAGGGATTTTGACAAAAGACCCTTCCAATGTAATGGTACGGCTCAATCTTGGTGAGGCATATTACGGAAAAGGACTCTGTGATGAGGCAATTTCGGAATTTGAAAATATCATAAAAACGAATCCTGATAATACCCGCGCCCTTTACAAACTGGGCGAGGCTTATGCCGAGCGAAGCTTGCTCGATAAGGCCGCAGTTATGTATAATAAATCCATTACATCCAACACCCGTTTCCCGGAAGCTTACGACAAGCTGGGTACCGTTTATCTGCAACAGGGTTTGTATGATGATGCGATTTCAACATGGAAGAAATTGTTGGAATTAAATCCTGCCTCGTCGAAAGCCCATTTTAATTTAGGGTTGGCGTATGCAAGTAAAAACATGGTAGAGAGTGCCATCAGCGAATTTAGAAAAACCGTGGGTTCTGACCCTGAAAATATTGGCGCCCGTTATAATTTGGCATATGCCTATGAAGAAAAAGATATGATCGATGAGGCAGTTGCAGAGTATAAAAAGGCAATGGATGTGAATTACAGAGAACAAGGCAAAACTACAGAAACGGCAAATAAACAGAAAGAACCGGAAGACGTAATTGTTACCTTTGATAAACATAACAACTGAAAGATAAAGAACCATGAAACAAAAACTAAAGGCATTTATCATAATCGTTATGGCAATATTTATCTCATTGATTGCAATCTATGCCTTTATGCGTGTTTCCAGTGCAATTGAACAGGTACGCGGGTCAGACCTGTTATGGAGATGTTTTGCTATATGGATCAAGAGCATCATATTGACGCAAGCGGTATTGGTCGTGGGCGGTTTGTTTTTATTCGTGCTGAGAAAGCCCAAAGGTGCCGTGTAATCAATGACACGTTTTCTCGTACTTCTCATAGCTGTATACATTATTTATTATCTCATTAAAAATAGGATAAAAGGCAGGACAGCAAGAAATACTTACCAAACCCCTCAAGGCCGCAAAGAGAAAAAGCCAGCCGTAGTCAATACCCACCTGAAAGAAATTGCTTATGTCTATTATTCATCCGCAAAAGACGACGATACTTGCGATGTATGTAAGGCATTAGACGGAAGTCATCTGCTTCCCAATCATAAAACGCTCCACAATATAAAACCTCCTCACACAGATTGTAAAAGCACTAAAGGATGCCGTTGCACGTTGGTATATGTAACACGGGATGAAGAAGGCAGCGAAGAAATTGAATCTCTTTTGAAAAGACGCGGCGGCATGTGCGATAAGCAGACAATTGAAAGAGGTCTGGCCAGATAACCTGTAGAACCATTCATCGAACATGACAAAAACAATTGTAATTTTTGTAACAGCCAGTTCAATAGAAGAGGCTCGAAAGATCGGTCAAACCCTTGTGGAAGAGGGCAAAGTCGCCTGTTGTAACATCGTGCAACCGATCGAGTCTATTTTCAAATGGCAGGGGAAATTAAATATTGAGCGCGAAGTGTTGATGATAATGAAGACGAGAGAAGAGCTGTTTAATGCGGTAGAAAAACGCGTCAAGGAACTCCACAGCTATGAAGTCCCAGAGATCATTGCCCTGCCGATCACCCAAGGTTCAAAGAGTTATCTGGATTGGGTAGTAAAAGAAACCGGGCATATCCAATAACTCGGCAGAATACCAAAGACACTGGATATCTACCTCCGAGTCGCCAATCATGAGGGATTGGGTTAAAACTATGTGATATTTTTGCAAGAATTTGTTCAAGGGTTTGTCCGTTCATAATTCGATTTCATTTCCAG
>JAUSDH010000195.1 GCA_030650655.1 Candidatus Brocadiaceae bacterium | reverse complement strand
ATTTTGCCTTGATATTTATAAGCTATGCCCTGGACATCCCCGACATCCTTTTTCTGCTCCAGACATACCATCAGTTCTTTTATTGTCTCTTCACCCTCACCAAGAACGATAATGTCTACCGGCCAGTGTTCGAGCACCTGTTCACACATAATGGTAGGATGAATTCCACCCATAATTACAACGCAATCTTTGTTTATGGTTTTAGAAAGCCTCGCTACCTCTAATGGGCTTGCCCGTTGTTCAGTCAGGCAGGTAATGCCAACAACATCGGGCTGCTCTTTCTCCAGTGTCTGCCTTACTTTTTCCCAGGAATAATCGAACATGTCGATTGCCTTTACATTAAATCCATGTTTCTCTAATGTAGATGCTAGGTAAGCAATCCCCAGTGGGGGACCGTATGGCAATATGAATGGCTTGCCATATTTGCGTTGATCATACATGGGTGGATTAATAAGGAGCGTTTTCATATTAACGGCTTTTTATATAAAGTCGCAGAATTGACATCCTATTATTTTTCAAAAGGATTGATAATCTTCAAATTATTCTCAATAATCTGTTTTTTTACTCTTCAGCGCTTATAAAATAAATGAGAACGTTTGTATCTATAAAGATTTTATCGGACATGTATCTCTTTCCTCTTGAATTTATAGTTTGCAGGAAGCTTTATTCGATATTTTTTAAAAATAGCTTCTAATAATTTCTTTTTCTCTTTTTGAGTTTTAACAATAGTGATATTTTCTCCTTGAAAGGCTTTTTTAACCTTTTCAAGGTCTTCATTTTTTTCATGTGATGGACGCTTAACCTATCCTACACAACGTATCACCAGCGTCAAGTCCATCATCTAAGGTTGTAAAGGTATAGTAGCGCCGCCCATCCGCTTGGTAGCTGCTGCGGTGGGAATTCCAGCTCTTTGCCATATTTTATCGCCATCTCAAGGAAATACCGTGCATGGAAGAACGCTTCTACTATCGGCCTTGTAACCGCAAGCCAGTTCTTGTTATCCTCTTCAGTAAATGTCTTGCCAGTGCCTTCCCGGACAATATGCATAAACCACTCGTTTAAGGGAAGATTCGGTGTTAGCGCCTGAAGCTTTGCGACGATCTCTAATGTCTGATCCTGAAGACTGTAGACTTTTAAACTCTGGTGGTAGAAACGGTAGATGGAGTCCTCATAGTTCCAATGACTGCTGCATTTTGCGAAAAGATTCTCAAGTGCAGGTAACTTCGCCTGCAGGTTCTTAAAGAGATTTCTGATTTCCATTCGGTCATCCGAAGCGTTTGCTGTGTTGGACATTACTTACCTCTAAAGAAAAATGAGATTTTTTGGTTAACATTTTATTCGATTTGTTCGAAGGAAATAGGATTTACTTTAGGATAAAAATTCTTAATCTCTTTAATTAAATCATATTGAATTTTTTCAATGAATTTTACTGCATCACCAACAAATAGCTACTCATACGTATCATGTGTGTTTATTAGTGTAAATTCGTGGCTGAACTACTATCTCTTAACCGATTTGCTATATCTTGTTCAGCCTTTGCCTCGTCAGGCATATTGATTCTGTAATATAATTTTGCCAAATTATCGTGATACGTTGGATTATCTGAGTCTTGTGTGATTGCCTTCTGAAATTCTTCAACCGCCAGGTCAACCTGTCCATTCTTAAAAAGCGTAATCGCCAAATTATTATGGGTATCACTATTTTTAGGTTCGATGCGCAAAGCATTTCTATATTCCTGAATTGAGGCATCGTACATACCTTTTTCATCGTAAGCAATGCCGAGATTGTAATGTGCTATGGGGTATGCATATCGTACCTCCGAGGCCTTCGATAAGGCAATAGTATATTCTTCAATGGCCTTATCCAGCAGCCCTTTTTCATAGTATTCCTTCCCTAGATTGTTATGTGCGTTAAAGCTGCACGAGGTGTTAAATACAGTGTAATACCACAGGGTCTGTTTATCAAACCAAATCCTGTTGTGCCTTATGGTATGAGCAAGGGAGAGGATGAATATGGCGGCAAAACATACCTTCACAAGGGGATGATATGCCTTTGGAACATGTGCATGAATTTTGAGAATCAGTATCCCCGCAAACAGACAAAAACCGAACGAAGGGAGATACAGATACCTTTCTGCCATGATATTCCCAATCGGTATAATATTCATAACCGGTATTAATGTGATAAATATCCAGAGAATGGCAAAGGTTATTTCCTTTTGCCTGCGATAAAGCTTTACCGCAAGAAATGTGATACATACCAGCAGGGCAAGGGATATGAGAAATGGGGGGTTGTTGGGTGTGGCTTCAAAAGTAACGTGATAATCCGGATTGAGAACTATCGGGAAGAACCAGAGCTTTATATACGAGGCAATGACTTTTGTCATGGTAAGGAAATTAGTTACCAAGCTGTTCCCGGGATAAGCAACGTGTTCGATGGTACTCTTAAAGAATACCAGTCTGAGGAGCATATAACCGATACTCATCAATATGAACCCCGGATAATATCTTAAAATTCTTGTTTTTACAGGTAGGGGCTGAAGATTTTCAGCCCCTACATAGGGTACGTTCTTAAGACTTTTTTGACCGCCCCAAAAATGTTCCACATCATCTTGATGAACATGAATTGGCAGATTGCCTGGATCCCTCCTCCTTGATGGGGGAGGGTTAGGGTGGGGGTGAGATATCAAGACCCTTGATTGTGGAAGGAACCAGTCTAAAACAAAAATAATTACTGGCAGTGAAATGGCCATTTCCTTAGACAACAATGAAAAAAAATATGCGAGGAGTGAAGCGACGTAGCAGATTTTTTTATATTTTGATGTGTAGAGTTTTACATAAAAGAATACGGTAAGCAGAAAAAAAGTAGCGCACAGCAGATCTTCCCGAAATCCTACAGAATTTACGGTCTCGGTAAGAATGGGATGTACGCTGAAAAATAAACAGGCTATTGTGGCAAGCGTAAGGTTATTTAGTATTTTAAAAATTAAGAAGAACGCCAAGACGGTGTTGAGTGTATGAATGAGTAGATTTGTCAAATGGAATCCAGAGGAATTAAGTCCCCATAGAGAGTAATCTATAAAATACGATAAGGTAACAAGCGGCCGGTAGCTGAGTTCCCCGGAAATTTTAAAATAATCCTGGTTGAAAAGTGCTGGGAAGTGTTTCCAATCCCTTATGAAAGGATTGTTCACAATAATCCTGAAATCGTCAAACACGAATTGATGATGCAAGATATTCAGGTACGCAAGAAATGAAATCAAGGATATCAGGATGGGCAAGAGGATTCGGGTGGTTTTAGTTGAGAGAAATGGTCGGTTGGACATGTTATTTTTGATCCTTCATATTTTTCTATAGGAGAATTATATATCCACACAATTTTTGAAGAATCATATTTTTATGTGCTACCATTCAGTTATGCCCTGGGATGCGCCTTGTTGTATACCTCTTTCAGTCGTTCTGTAGTTATATGGGTATAGATTTGGGTTGTAGAAAGATTTGCATGACCCAGAAGTTCCTGCACTGAACGCAGGTCAGCGCCGCGGTCTAACAGGTGCGTTGCAAAGCTGTGCCGAAAGGTATGCGGTGAAATCTTCAGGCTCATCCCGGCCTTTTTTACGTACTTTTCCAGCATCCTCGCAACGCTGCGTTCAGTAAGACGCCCACCGCGATTGTTTAAAAAAAGGGCTTTGGTATTCCTGCTGATGATGCGCAGGGACGAGTCTGAATTCCTTTTGTCCATATAAGCGTGTATGGCATTTAAGGCGTGATTCCCGATGGGTAGTAACCGTTCCTTTTTACCCTTTCCCTTTACTTTCACAACCCCACCAGGGAAGTCTATATCAGAAACATCAATCCCTGCTAATTCACTTACCCGCATGCCAGTGCTGTACAGGGTTTCCATAATTGCACTATCTCTGATGCCTAACAAGGTGTTTAAATCAGGTACATTTAAAAGTGTTTCTGTGTCATTGATACTCATAAATTCCGGTAGATTTCTGTTTAGTTTAGGAGTTCGAATACTCTCGACGGGATTGAATTCCAAAACGCCCTCACGACACAGAAATTTGTAGAAAGATCTGATAGATACGAATTTCCTGGCAATCGTGGTTTTGGAATAATCCTGTTTTTTTTGAAAGGCGAGAAATTTTCTCAATAATAAACGCGTGACATCCCCAAAACTACTGCATCCCTCAGCATTCAGGAATGACAGATATTGGTGTAAGTCATTGCGATAAGCCCTTAAGGTCTGCGATGAAAAATTTCTGTCGTGCTCGATATAAGTAAGATATTTATTTATATAAGCCAGCATAGGTTAAACTCAACATAGACAAGTAGAACAAGGGTAATTTAGATCTACAATTTACGATTTTGGATTTGTCGTTTAAATTGTAAGTCGCAATTTTTGCTAAAATTAAGGTAAGAAATAGGTATTAATGTTTTCATAATATCAAAACTATACGCTCTATTTCAACCTTTGACTTGTTTTGTATTTGATAAATCTCTATATTCGTGTTAAATTAATTTCATGAAGAGTGTATCGCCATTTCAACAAAAGCCATATCTTGTAAAGCACCGGTTTTTTCCTTTTAGTGAATATCTAAAAGAACAATTCCCTTATAAAGTGCACAAAATCCCGCTTCACGCCGGTTTTACCTGTCCCAATCGTGATGGGCGCGTTGGGGTGGGCGGATGTACGTATTGTATCAACGAAAGCTTTAGCCCGAATGTTAAGGAAACACATATTACCATAAAAGAGCAAATCGAGAAGGGCAAGGCGTTCCATAAGAAGAGATGCGGCGCGGAAAAATTTATCGCATATTTCCAGTCCTTTACCAATACGTATGCAGATGTTGACACGTTAAGGTCGTGTTATGAAGAGGCTTTGGCGGATAAAGACATCGTAGGCATCTCTATCGGCACGCGACCCGATTGTGTGACGGACGATATTCTAAGCCTTATCGATAGCTATACAAAAAAATGTCATGTCTGGATCGAATACGGGCTTCAGTCCATTCATGATGAAACCCTTAAGCGCATCAATAGAGGGCACGATTACAAGGTCTTTTTGGATGCCATAACTCGCACAAAAAAAACTTGCATCCGAATATGTGTTCATGTTATCTTAGGTTTGCCTGGCGAGACGCGAGAGGATATGATGGAAACAGCGGATGCCGTGGCAGGATTGGGAGTACAGGGTATTAAACTGCATCATTTGTATGTAGCGAAAAATACGGCACTGGCCGATGAGTATTTTAAAGGCAAGGTACAGACACTGGATATGAATGCCTATATTCAGCTTGCCGCTGACTTTTTAGAGCGTATTCCATCGGATGTTACCGTACAAAGGCTCGTCGGTGACACGCATGGCAATTTCCTTATATCGCCGATATGGAAGGCTAGCAAGGCCGCGATTACATCGGGGATAACGGAGGAATTGGAACGGAGAGGTTCGTATCAGGGTTCGCTCTGTAGCGAGTCAAGAAAAATCATTAATAGTCATTCGACTCCATTTCCTGTTCAAAACATACAGGGACGGGATTCAGAAAAGTCGAATTTGCATACCGTAGAAATATAAAGCGGGCGTAATTCAGTGGTAGAATACCAGCTTCCCAAGCTGGGTATGAGGGTTCGATTCCCTTCGCCCGCTCCACTTTAAAATCAAGGAATTCCAGCGAAAAACAGCGAAACAATAAGAACTATTGTAATCTAATTTGCGATCAACATTCCAAAAGTTTGGCAATAATGGACACTTTTAATATAATGTTAAGGAACTTCAAAGTTGCCGAAGGCCTAATCTATGGATCAACTGGAGAGAAAGGAGAAGGTAACAATAATGCCATTTGAGATGTGCCCAGTCTGCGGCAACGAAATGATCGAAAAAGAGGGAGAAAAGCTTTTGCGTGGAGGTATTCATACTGCAGTTTTAAAAGTTCAAGCCGAGGTCTGCCTTCATTGCGGAGAACGCCTTTATTCTCAGGAAACTGTCAGGAAGTTCGAAGAAATTAGATCAAAACTTGACCATCAAGAAACTTCTGAATTTCAACCTTTGGGGAAATCATTTCAAGTAGTATAAAAATAGTATGATTGCAGGATTTGGGTATAATGCAAGTTCCTTTGCGTTGACACGGCATCGATTCATTACTACAATAGCGCCATTAATTTCACTGACAAAATAACTTATTTATGGAGGAAATACGATGATACTGCCATTGCAAATTACATCTCGCAATTTGGAACTCACCGAAGCTATCAAAGCGGATATCCGTGAGCATGCTGAGAAGTTAGACAAATATTACGACAGGATTATGAGCTGCAGGGTCGTAGTAGAGGCCCTCCCCAAGAGGTCATTGTACAACGTGCATATCGATATAACGGTCCCTGGCGCTGAACTGATAGTGAAACTCGATCCGAACACAGACCTCTATCTGTCAATACGAGACGCATTTCATGATGCGCGCCGCAAGCTGGAAGACTTTGCCAGGATACAGCGCGGTGATGTAAAACACCATGAGGAAATGCCCCATGCGCGCATAAGTGCACTATTTTCGGATAAGGGTTACGGCTTCCTCGCCACACCGGACGGTCGAGAGATATATTTCCACGAGCACAGCATACTGAACCGTAAGTTTAAACAACTGGAGATCGGAATGGAGGTGCGTTTTGCCGAAGAAATGGGCGAAAAGGGGCCGCAGGCCAGTTCTGTGACTGTGATATGAAACCAAAATTTAATCTTCCCGTTTCGAGTTGTATCCTCAGTAAAATGAGCCTTTGTCCTGTGCAATAAAAAAGCCCTTCAGTAATTATACTAAAGGGCTTTCTCGTTTAAATTGGCTCCCCCGGTAGGATTCGAACCTACAACCAACCGGTTAACAGCCGGCTACTCTACCATTGAGCTACAGGGGACCTGAAGTTTGGATTTCCTTAAGTTGCCTAAAAGTACTCAGAATTTATTATTACGACCTAACTGAACAATTCAGAACAGTACATGAAAGTTTAAAATGCAAATTGCAAAATTATACTTGCACTTCACAAGGTACATTTTTCGTTTGTTGCAAATAATCAATTAATCTTGACAATTCCTCCTTCATATCCTGCCGATGGACAATCATGTCCAGAAATCCATGCTCTAACAAAAATTCGGCTGTTTGGAAACCCTTTGGAAGGGAGCGTCTTATCGTTTCCTGGATAACCCTGGGACCGGCAAAGCCTATCAATGCTTTTGGCTCAGCTATCATAATATCGGCCAGAGAAGCAAAACTTGCCATGACTCCACCCAGAGATGGGTCAGTTAGTATCGATATATATAAACCGCCTGCTTCCCGAAACCGTGCTATGGCTGCGCTTGTCTTTGCCATTTGCATCAGGGAAAAGACACCTTCTTGCATGCGGGCGCCGCCACCTGAACCAGAAATAATGATTAAAGGCAACTGCAGTTCGCAGGCTTTTTCTGCGGCTCTGGCAATCTTTTCTCCAACCACAGCTCCCATGCTTCCCATGATAAAAGACGAGTCTGTGATTCCGATCATCAACTCTTTGCCATTAATCTTTCCCTTACCAACAATTGCGGCCTCTTTTAAACCTGTTTTTTGCTGTTCTGCGGCTACCCTTTCAGGATAGGTTATCCGATCCTTAAAATTTAAAGGATCGCACGGTACCATGTTGTCCCACATCTCTTCGAAACTATTTTCATCAAGCAAGAGTTTTAATCGGTCCCTGCTGAATACCCGAAAGTGATAGTTGCATTCGGGGCAAACGTACATCCTTTCTTCAACGATTTTTTTATACACCATGCCCTTACAGCCATCACACCGTGTCCACAGGCCATCGGGCATGTCCTTTTTTTTTCTAAAAAAGACCAATGGCAAATACCTTCAAATAGTTTATAAATTTTTAAATAAAAAACAAGTTATTTTTTACAAAGGGATAGAGTTGTAAAAAAAGTCATTTTTGATATTTGCTGCAAAATTCAAGCATTTACTTTATTATGATATTCCTCTCGAATAGCTTGTTCTGCCTTTTGTTTGAGAGTTTTGATTGCATTGCTTGAATCACCTGTTTTAAAGATTGCAGATGCTGCAACAATAACGTTGGCACCTTCCCGAACTGCCTGAGAAATGTTTTCTGTTGTAATACCACCATCTACTTCTATATCCAGTTCATCCGGGGCCATACTGCGCAGTCTCGCAATCTTTGGCAAGACCTTTGATATAAATCTTTGCCCGGCAAAACCAGGATTTACAGACATAACAAGCACCATATCGACTGTATCGAGGAGGTTTTCAACCGATTCGGTTGAGGTGTCTGGATTCAAAGAGACACCGGCTTTTAACCCTGCATCTTTAATTAATGAAATAACCTCTTTTGGTTTTTTTGTAGTTTCTATATGGAACGTGATCAGATCACCCTTTCCGGCTGCCTCTGCAAATGTTTTCACGTAGCGTTCGGGATGTTCAATCATCAGGTGAATATCCAAAGGTATTTTTGTAATACGTTTTATACCTTCTACAATAAAAGGTCCCATCGTGATGTTAGGGACAAAATGGCCGTCCATAACGTCAATATGGATTAAATCGACGCCAGCCATTTCTATCTGCTTGATTTCTTCTTCCAAACGCACTGGGTTGGCGGCGAGTATAGATGCTGCGATCTTAATTCTTGGCTGCATATTTTTATGTTTTTTTATCCAATAATGATGCAACACCTGGAAGGTTGCCGCCTTCTAATAACTTCAGGAATGCTCCACCGCCTGTGGAAATAAACGATACCTCATGTGTTTTTCCCGATTTATGAAACGCCATATCTGTATCGCCACCACCTACGATGGTTGAGGCATGAGAACTGGTAACTACATCTACCATCGCATACGTTCCCCGGCTAAAAGCATCAAATTCGAATGCACCCATAGGGCCGTTCCATAAAATTGTCTTTGCATCCTGGAGCGCCTCAGCGAACAGTTTTGTGGTAGCAGGACCGATATCAAGGGCAATCCAGTTTTCTGGAATTTCCTGGAAAGGGACGACCTTTGTTTCGGCATGGCGATCGAATTTTTCTGCAACAACAAAATCAACGGGTAAATATAATTTCGTTCCGTTTCTTTTGGAAATATCCATTAAATTTCTTACCACATCAAGCATACTATTTTCGACAATCGATTGTCCTACACCAAAACCTTGTGCCTTGAGGAAGGTAAATGCCATTGCTCCCCCGATGAGGATTTTATCCATCTTTTTTGACAGATTTTCGATAATCTTTATCTTGTCAGAAACTTTTGCACCGCCTAACAGGGCAACAACCGGTCTCATAGGATTGTTGACGGCCTTCTCTAAGTAATCTATTTCTTTCTTGAGTAAGAACCCCGCTGCTGACGGAACAAAGCCATCAATACCAATCATTGATGCGTGTTTCCTGTGACAGTTACCAAAGGCATCCTGTATAAACACGTCGCAGAGGTTGGCCAATTCTTTTGCAAAAGAGGGGTCGTTTTTTTCTTCTCCAGGGTAAAATCTTAGATTTTCAAGGACGATTACGTCTCCACAGCGCATCTCTTCAATCTGCTTTTTAATCTTCGGACCAATGCAATCATCCGCCATAACTACATTTGCCCTTTCCTTGAGGAAACCTTGCAATCTTCTTGCAACCGGTTTCAAGCTATATTTAGGATTTAGTTTGCCCTCTGGTCTGCCCAAATGCGAAACGATGATTACCTTTGCATCTTCGTCCAACAAATAATTGATGGTTGGCAAGGTTGCCCGTATCCTTGTATCATCCGCGATATTCCCATCTTCGTCTAGTGGCACGTTGTAATCTGTACGGACCATGACCCTCTTTTTTCGCACATCAATATCTTTTATAAATAATTTATCCATATTAATAGACTGGTTTATAAAAAAAGGTTATAGGCGAGCAATCAACTCAACAAGGTCTACCATACGATTTGAGAAGCCCCATTCGTTATCGTACCAGGACACTACCTTCACCATCCGTTTATCAATTACATAAGTCAATGCCGAGTCAAAGATACTCGAGTGTGCATTTCCAACGATATCCGTGGACACAATCGGGTCTTCACAGTATTCCAGAATGCCCTTCAATTCACCTTCGGCGGCCTTTTTCATGGCGGCGTTAACAGACTCTACAGAAACATCTTTCGATACCAGTGCAACAAAATCTGTTATAGAACCGTTGGAAACAGGCACGCGCATAGCCAGGCCGTCTAGCTTACCTTTCAATGATGGAATTACTTCTCCGATTGCCTTGGCTGCCCCGGTTGTTGTAGGAATGATATTTATCGCAGCCGCCCTTGCCCTTCGCGGGTCTTTATGCATAAAATCAACAATGCATTGGTCATTTGTATATGCATGGATTGTCGTCATGAGTCCCTTATCAATACCGAAATTGTCATTGATTACTTTGACCAGAGGCGCTAAACAATTTGTTGTGCATGAGGCATTCGATAAAATTTTATGTTCGGGTTTAAGGTCCTTTGTATTAACGCCCACAACAATCGTGGCATCGATTTTGTCTTTTGCAGGTGCTGAAAGTATTACTTTGCTGGCGCCTGCATCAAGATGTTTGGCGCAGTCTGCTCGTGAAGTGAATATTCCTGTTGATTCAATTACAATATCTACTCCAAGTGATTTCCAGGGTAATTTAGAAGGATCTCTTTCTATGAGCAACTTAACTTCCTTGCCATTTATTACCAGTGCCTTCTCTTTTGTTTCGATATTTCCTTGAAATCTCCCATGTACCGAGTCATATTTTAATAATAATGCCAATGATTTTACGTCGGCAAGATCGTTGATAGCGACAACGTCGATACCACCCCGTTTGGCAATTACACGATAGACATTCCTTCCAATCCTTCCAAACCCATTTATACCAATCTTTATAGCCATAACTGTTATCCTTTGCTTATACTTTATAAATAAAACTAAGGAGTCGAACTAAACCTCTCTATAGTACATTAATATAATAAAAATGTAATGACAAAAAAGACAAAGTATTTTAGCAGACAGCAACAATTTGTCAAGTAATTTAATAGCACTTAAGTTCACATTAGCACAGAAAAAAATTTATCAATATATTGTATTTAATACTTGAAAAGCTATCTACATATTGTATAATTCAGCGAAATTTTAGAGAATTTATAGTGAGGCAATTTTTTATGAAAAAGTTGATAAGAAAATCTATGTATTTGAAAGCAAAGATTGTCTCTGTGCGAATCAGCAACTATCGGTTCAGGCGTCCACAGGGGATGTCTGCCACAATTCTACAATGGTTTGCGCTAGACCCCGAACCTCCGCCGCGAGGTCGAGTTCAGTGTAATACTACATTGGGAGAGAAACCATTTTACAACTTATTGAAACTAGTCTCTCGAAAACAATAGACCGTAGTAGTAGTAGTAACGAAGAAAAATGTAAGCAGTACGATTTAAACCGATTAAAAATTGAAGATAAAAAGCTTTTTGACAAATATGTAACAGAAGAAGGCATAAATTTATGTGATTATTCTTTTGCAAACAATTATATCTGGAAAGGCTCAATAGAATTATTATGGAAAATAATTAATAACAATTTTTGTCTCTTTGGATTAACTTCCAAAGGGATGTGTATGATGCTCCCACCGCTTGGGAAAGACAACATTCAAAACACCCTGAATGAATGTTTTTCCATGATGAAAGAAATAAATGATTCCAGTGGTTCTGAGTCATATATTAATTACGTTTATGAAGGTTTTTTGAATCTTTTTGACAACACTTCCCATCGCATTGTTGAAGGCTATCCCGATTACATATACAAAACAACCGACCTTATAAAACTTGCCGGCAGAAAATACGAAAAGAAGAGAAACGAGATAAACTTTTTCAAAAAGCATTATGACACTTCTTTTGAAAAGTTCTATCCAAAACATATTGCAGATGCCATTCTGATGATTGACCAATGGAAGAGGGAGAAGATTCACGAATCGAATGTTTCAAACCACAACGAACCCCATTATCAGTATAGTCTTGTCCATGAAGCAGAAGCTGCAAAATGTGCAATTATCTTTTCTGAAGAGTTGGGATTAAATGGGGCAATCATTGCAATTAAGGGTCAAATTGAGGGTATTACATTAGGGGAACGCATTACATCCAATACCGCTTCTGTCCTCATAGAGAAGACCAACAACAATTTTCACGGCATGCCGCAGTTTATCTACCAGCAATTTTGTGCAAGTGACTTTTCTGATGTGGAATACATCAATGCGGGTGAAGACTGGGGAATAGAAGGTTTGAGAAAGGCGAAGATGTCCTATCATCCTTGTTTCCTTGCAAAGAAATTTCTTATTTACGGGAAATAATCCTTTGATGAATTATTGCAAGGCAAACCTTTTGGACCTTTTGGCTATTGAACAACTGGAAAAGGATTGTTTTCCGACGGAGGCTTTTAATCGACACCTTATAAAAAATTTATTGACCAACACCAAATCCGTTATTATTAAAGCAACAGAGCCATCAGGGGAAATTATTGGTACTATTATTGGTACTACAAAAAGGGAAAATTGTATATCCGTGGGCAGGATATTCTCTCTATGTGTTCTTGATGAGTATCGTAAAAAGGGTATTGCCACTCGTCTCGTTCTGCTCCTGGAAGAAGAATTTTCCTTAAGGGGTATCAAAAAAATCAGACTAGAAGTTAGTACGCACAACAACATCGCCAGAATGTTTTACGAACGACAAGGGTACCAAATGACACCCCATATCCTTCCTCATTTTTACAATAACGGCACGAATGCCTTTGTCTTGAACAAGCGCCTTCCTTATTTATCAAAATAATGCTTGCAATTCAATTTTGTTTTTGTAATATACTTGGACTTTTTAGCACGCGGATTATAAAAATAGAGAGTGTCTGAAATTTATGTTCCTTGGATGGTATAAAAAGTGATATTTTATATGCGCGCGACGTATTATTTAAATTTTCATATAGCTGGCTATGGCTGAGCATTTATTTATTATATCGATAATCTTGTTTGCAGCAGGTTCACTGTTTGCGTTATGCTTTTATGGATGGCAACGGGTTGGCAATTACATTTCTCTCATTTTTGCAGCAATTGCGTCATGTTTTGGTATTGCAACAGCAGTAGTTGTGCTTTCCGGTGGTTCTCCCGTTCATATTGATTTTCACCTCCTTCTCCCCATTATTAAATACAACTTTTTGTTAGATCCGCTTTCTGCATATTTTATCCTTACTATTTCAGTTATCAGTTTTGTAGCCTGCATATATTCTCTTGGTTATATAAATTTATATGTTGGTAAACGAGACATACGCTTCCTGGGCTTTATTTACAATCTTTTCCTCCTATCAATGCTTCTGGTTGTGAGTGCTAACAACGCATTTGTATTCATGATTGTCTGGGAGCTTATGACATTTCTCTCATACTTCCTTGTTATCTTTGAACACGAAAATCCGGCGAATAGAAAAGCAGGATTAATGTATATCATTATGGCCCATATTGGTTCAGGACTGCTTGCTATTGCCTTTTTCATTATGTTTACCTATGCCGGATCGTTTAGCTTTGATGATTTCAGGCAAGTCGCTTCTCAGATACCTGCCGTTTACAAAAACATCATCTTCTTTTTGGTGCTTGTCGGTTTTGGTATTAAGGCGGGCATTTTCCCATTACATTTATGGTTGCCTATGGCCCATCCGGCCGCTCCGAGTAATGTTTCCATGATCATGTCCGGCGTGATGATCAAAACGGCGATTTATGGATTTATACGGTTTTATTTTGAGTTTGTCACACCCTGCCCTCCCTGGTGGGGTGTAATTATCCTCATCTTTGGGGCTGCTTCTGCCCTTCTGGGAATTTTGTATGCATTGCAAGAGCGTGATATCAAGACGATGCTTGCATACAGTAGCGTTGAAAATATTGGTATCATCCTTATCGGTATCGGATTGTCGATGATATTTAGGTCTTACAATTTGATGGCCTTGTCCTCACTTGCTATGATTGCAGGTCTCTATCACTTGATTAACCATGCAGTATTCAAATGCTTGCTTTTCGGTTGCGCCGGAAATATCTATTACTCTACTCATACGAAAAACATAGAGGAATTAGGTGGTCTTATCAAACGATTACAGGTAACTGCTCCTTTATTCCTGGTAGGTGCCTTAGCTATTTCTGCAATCCCTCCATTAAATGGATTCATGAGCGAGTGGCTTATTTTCCAATCCTTGCTGAATGGGTTTAACATACCGTCTGTACTTATTAAGATAGAAACTATCATTTGCGGCGCTGTTGTTGCTTTAACAGGGGCGTTGGTTGCCACATGTTTTATAAGGGCGTTTGGGATTTCATTCCTTGCTTTACCCCGCACAGAACACGCTAAACATGCCAAAGAAGTCCCTGTTATTATGTATGTGAGTATGGGACTTTTGGCTGGGCTTTGCGTATTTATGGGTATTTTCCCTGCCAGAATTATGATGACTGTGAATCACGTTAGTTCGCATCTCGTAGGTATAAATATCATAAAATCCATTACGGCGTATGATTGGATGCAAACCAAGATTGTCCAGACTAACTTTACAGGAATATCACCGAAAAGCGCTGCAGTTTTTGGTTTGATGCTTCTAGCGATTACGTTTGGTGTTTTAACGGCAATAAGGCCACGTTTTGCCAGAAGATTTTATGAAACCTGGACGTGCGGTATATCGCCTGAGCCGAGATTGGAATTTACAGGGGCTGCATTTTCTCGTCCCTTCGCAGTAATTTTCAAGGGTATTCTTAGGCCAACGCTTGATGTCGCCAAGGTATATTCAGTTCCAAATTTCTTTGTCAAATCCATGACTTATGTTGGAGGAGTTACCTCGATATTTGAAAGTTATTTATACACACCGGTTTCAAATTTTGTCTTAAAAGCCTCCGATAGAGTAAGGTGGATACATACCGGAAATATTCATGTGTATCTTGCTTATATTTTTGTAACGCTAATTATATTGATCATGTTTTTTAGATAATTGATTATGGACGTAGCTTCTAAAATAGTACTTCCTCTATTACAACTTATTGTTATTGTTGGTTTAGCGCCGCTTGTTAAGGGATTTATCAACAAGATAGAGGCGCGCTTCCAGAACAGAAGAGGCCCTAGTATCTTTCAGCCGTATTACAACCTTATCAAATTACTACGGAAAGATGCAGTGGTTTCTGAGACGGCATCGTGGATATTCAGGGCTACCCCTTACGTAACCTTTATTTCGATATTGATAATTGCGTTGCTTGTCCCTGTCTTATCTTCGACTGTTCCTGCAAATTTTACCGGGGATGTAATCCTTATCATATATCTATTTGCATTGGGTAGATTTTTCCTTGCTTTATCTTCTCTTGATACAGGAAGTGCCTTTGGCGGCATGGGCGGTATGAGGGAGATGATGGTGTCTACCATGGCTGAACCAGCCCTGATGTTATCAGTCTTTACGGTGTCTTTAGCTACTGGTTCTACGAATCTTGGTAATATCACCAGTACCATGGTCGATCAGAGTACTATCTTATTAAATCCTTCTTTATTTCTGGCATTTGCTGCACTGGCAATTGTTATCATTGCTGAGGCTGGCAGGATACCAGTTGACAATCCGTTTACTCATCTTGAATTGACGATGATCCATGAAGGTATGATTCTGGAATTTTCGGGAAGGTATTTAGCACTCATTGAGTGGGCTTCCAGCATGAAACTATTATTGTTACTGACTATTCTGGTGAATACCTTCTTGCCTTGGGGAATTGCCAGTGACATGACATTTCCGGCAATGCTTATTTCGTTTGCGCTCTATGTCGTAAAGATTGGTTTCTTTGCATTCTTGATCGTTATTTTAGAGATGTCGTTTGCTAAGCTTCGTATATTCCGTGTACCGAATTTATTAGGTACGGCGTTAGTCTTATCGATTTTGGCTATTATCTCTCTTTATGTAGTTGGTTAATTCTGATATGACACATCAAATCATAGTAAATTCCAGGACGATTGATATCCTTGCAGTTTTGATGCTTATGTCGACTATTGTACTTATTGGTTCGAGCCGATTAAGAGTATGTATTTGGGCGTATGCACTTCGTTCATTTGTCTTGGCTTTAGTGAGTGGTCTTATAGCTTATTTTTCTGGTATCCATCATATCTATGTTGCAACCGGGGTTTCTATAGCGCTTAAGGTAATTGTTATTCCGGGTTTCCTTTTTTACATAATAAATAAGATTAAGATTAAAGAAGATGTCGAATCCTTTATTAACTATACCCTGTCGCTTTTTATTGCATGCGGGCTTATTCTTATTGCCTATTACTCTACGCAATCGATCCTTACGTTTGAAAATGTATTTATGAGGCATTGTTTGCCTGTTTCGCTTGCAATAACGCTTCTGGGATTCTTTGTTATGATATCACGCAAGAAAGCTATTACGCAGATACTTGGTCTTCTTGCAATGGAAGATGGGCTTTTCTTTGCTGCGCTATCGACTTCTTACGGTATGCCTTTGGTTGTAGAGTTGGGTGTGTTTTTTGATATTTTGGTGAGTGTGATCATTATGGGAATTTATGTATATAGAATCAAAGAAACCTTTGATACCATTGACACAGACACCTTAAGGGAGTTAAGGGAATAAATGCTCATATTTTGGCTTTTAATTATACCATTGGTAACCGCGGGTATATGCGTGTTCATTCCAAAACACAGCATATCAAAGTATGTAAGTATTGCAGGTAGCTTTATTACGTTTGTATATAATATCGTGTTGAATTGTATTGCTTATAAATACCACACATTACAAGGTTTTGATGGCTTCTTTTATTTAGATTCACTCAGTATTTTAAGCACACAGATTGTTTCACTTGTTGGTTTTGCAGCAGCACTCTATTCATCTGGTTACATGGAAGCGGAATTACATGACGGTGAGTTCTCTGAAAAAAAGTTGCGCTGGTATTATTTCCTCTTCCATATGTTTATATTTACCATGCTTTCAGTTTGTGTGTGCAATAACCTGGGTATCATGTGGGTGGCAATGGAAGCAACAACACTGGCGACTACGTTTTTAGTAGGCTTTTATAATAAAAAACCGCATCATGAAGCTGCCTGGAAGTATATCATTATCTGTACTGTCGGCATTACTTTGGCTTTATTTGGAGTTATTCTGACGTATCATTCGGCTAAGGGTACGCTTGGTGGTATCGGTTACGCCTTGAACTGGTCGGAATTGCTTAAAGAAGCGGATAGATTTGAACCCCATCTCATCCGGCTGGCGTTTTTATTCATACTGGTCGGTTACGGTACGAAGGCCGGACTTGCTCCGATGCATACGTGGCTGCCAGACGCTCATAGTCAGGCCCCATCTCCGATTAGTGCTTTATTTTCCGGTGTGTTGTTGAATTGTTCTATGTATGGAATTATCCGATACCATATTTTAGCGTCTAAATGTGTCGGTGCAGAGTATTCCGGTACGCTGTTGATGATTTTCGGATTCATATCCATTCTTGTTTCCGTTCCTTTTATCATTGTGCAGAAGGATTTTAAGCGTTTATTGGCTTTCAGCAGTATAGAGCACATCGGTATTATTGCCCTTGGTTTTGGCTTTGGCGGCATGTATGGGGTGTATGGCGCTGGGTTGCATGCCTTTAGTCATGCGATCGTAAAATCACTCCTGTTCTTCTGCGCCGGTAACGTTTTCCTGAAATATAAGACAAGGGAGATAGATAATATTAAGGGCGCAATCAAAATTATCCCGGTTACCGGGGTGATGTTTCTCATTGGTATTTTTGCAATTACCGGTACTCCCCCTTTTAATATATTTTTAAGCGAGTTTTTGATTCTTGCTGATGGTTTTTCCAGCGGAAGACCTCTCGCGATTATTTTCTGCTCCTTAGTAACGATAGCCCTGGTACTCATTTTTGTTGGTTTTGTATATAATATGTTCAAGATGATTTTTGGATTTTCAGAACCTAACCCGGAGAAGGGCGAAGTAAGCAAATTTACCATAGTGGCGATGGGTTTCCTTTTGTTTTTCGTGCTGGTAGTAAGTATTTATGTCCCGCCTTTCTTAAACAAAATACTTCAGGATATCTATAATATTGTAAGGAATGTGTAATGAGTGTCAATAGACAACCTTATCTCGACAACATATTGAATCGATTCAAGGGGAATGTTACGGTTGCTAAAGGCTCTTTGGAAAATGAGATATACATCTCCACAAATAAGAATAATCTTGTAGATGTTTGTACGTATGTCTATAACACGTTCCAGTCGCCTCTTTCGTCTATCATTTGTAATGATGAAAGAAGCCTCAATAAAAATTTTACCATTTATTATGTCTTTTCTTTACCGGATAAAGATTTATTTTTTATCGTGTATGTTCCCATAAGTGAACAGTTCCCTGACTTTCCGTCGATTACCCCATATATTCCTGCCGCTCATTGGTATGAGCGTGAAATAAAGGATATGTTTGGACTTGAGCCTGTAGGACATCCGGATCCATATACGCTTGTATTACACGGCAACATGCCTGAGAATACCTATCCACTCAGGAAAGATTTTGATACAAATACGAGATTGCCCCATCTTGAATCGAAACTGCCTTTTGCACGAGTAGATGGTGAGGGAGTGTTTGAAATACCGGTAGGTCCAATACACGCAGGTATTATAGAGCCAGGTCATTTCCGATTTAGCGCAATAGGAGATACCATTCTCTATTTGGACGCAAAATTATTTTATACCCACAAGGGTACAGAGAAAATCTTCGAAGCTATGCCGTATACAAAGGCGTTATTTCTTGCCGAGCGTATCTGCGGTGTTTGCGCTGCTTCACATGCGACCGGCTATTGCCAGGCTATCGAGAAGGTGGCGGGCATTGAAATACCCCCGCGTGCAAAATTTATAAGAACTATCATTCTGGAACTAGAAAGACTTTATAATCATATAGGCGATGTTGGCAATGTTTGTATCGGGGCTTCCTTTTTAATGTGCGGGTCACATGGTTTCAGGATTCGCGAATACATACAACAGCTTAATGAAATTATTTGCGGTAATCGTTATTTAAGAGGCATGCTCACTATCGGCGGTGTGCGTTTCGATATTAATGACGATTTGAAAAAACATATTTTAGGCCTGCTGAATCGCGTAAAAACAGACTTTAAAGAACTTACGGAAATTATGTTTCAATCGTCCTCTTTCTTAGACCGAATTGAGACTACCGGCATACTTTCTTTCGAGCATGCGAAAGGGCTTGGTGTCGTTGGTGTGCCTGCAAGGGCATCAGGGATTTGCCGGGACACCAGAATTAATCACCCCTATGCTGCTTATGGTGAAGTTGAATTCGATATTCCTGTCTATTATGATGAAGGCGATGTGTGTGCAAGGGTAAAAGTAAGGATCGATGAGGTTTATCAATCTATTTCTATCATTGAACAGTGCTTTGATAAAATGCCTGAAGGTCCTATCAAAACTTCAATGAAGGAACTTCCTCCTTATAAACAGGCATTGAGCTATGTTGAATCGCCTCGGGGTGAAGATATTTACTGGATCATGACAGCGCCGAACAATATGTTATACCGATATAAGGTACGTTCCCCTTCTTTTTGTAACTGGCCGGCTATTCCTTATACGATTCCCGGCAACATCGTTCCTGATTTTCCTCTGATTAATAAGAGTTTCGAGTTATGTTATTCTTGTACTGACTTATAAGTTTTTAGAAAGATGCATAGAGCTCTCCAAAGGTAGTTTATTCTTTAGTTAAGGAGAGATAAATTGAGTAAAATAGGGCACATTCAGTCCCTTGTTCAAAATGGTTTATATTATTTAACAGAACATGCTGATGAGGAAGCGGCAATCGATGGTTTTGATATTTATGATATAGAATATGGTATTTTAAATGGAAAGATCCGTAAGACTTGGCCAAGAGAAAGTAAATATGAGATAGTAGGAAAATCAATAGATGAACGACCGATTGGTATAGTATGTCGAATAACAACATCTGGAAAGGTTCGAATAATAACAGTTTATGAAGATAAACCAAAGAAAAAATGATGATGAAAACCTGGTAGGATTCTGGGAAGGTGAAAAGTGTGAATACTGTAACGGTCCGATTCTTGAAAAAAAAATAGCTTTACCAAGAAAAGTCGGAAGAAGGTACATTCTTATTAAGAATGTGCCTGTAGGTGTATGTAAAGAGTGTGGAACTAAATATTATGCTGCAAATATTCTCAAAACGATAGAATCGAGTGTACGAGGGAGAAGAAAACCAGTAAATAAAGTTCCTATGTTTGTATATTCACTCTGAGAATATTTATGTCATTTCGTGTATTTCGTGGGTTATAAAGAATATGTTTACAAAATTTCAAAAAAGTTTCCAAACGGGCGTAGTTACCTCAAAATATCCAAAAGAAAGAGAACCCGCTTCTTTGCGTTTTCGAGGCAGGATCGAGATAGATAACGAGCGGTGTAAGCAGTGCAATGCGTGCGTGGAGGTATGTCCAACAAATGCTTATACATGGATAGAGGAAAAGGGGAAACGATATTTGCAACTCTCTCATGCAAAATGTGTATTTTGCGGCATGTGCGAGGAAGTATGTCCTTATAAAGCTATTAAGATTACCAATGATTTCGAACTTGCTGCAACAAATAAGGAAGGCCTTTTAGTTAAGGCTGGGTTAGACACAAAGGCATCAGTTGAGAAACTCGGAGAAAAACTAAAAGAAAAGATATTTTCGGTGTTCAATCGTTCACTCCACGTTCGTGAAGTGGATGCCGGCTCTTGTAATGGTTGTGAATGGGAGGTTGTTGCCTTATACAATAGTCCCGTGCATGATTTACAAAGGTTTGGAATCGATATTGTTGCCTCTCCGCGCCATGCTGATTGC
>JAUSDH010000222.1 GCA_030650655.1 Candidatus Brocadiaceae bacterium | reverse complement strand
TTTCAATAAATATAGATTGTTTTGTTGGCTTTCCTGTTTCATAATTAAAAAGAAAACTCCACAAAGGAAACGGTAATGAGCATTATAGACAAGGTAAAGCAATTAATTTCGATTATGAATGAAAATGACTTATCTGAGATTGAAATCCACGAAGACGCAAATAAAATAAGACTTAAAAAAAGCGAGATTGGGTACACACACACAATCTCGCCAGTTGCTACCCCTTCAAAATTAGAGCAGGAACTCCCGCCGCATGCATTAACAAAGGAAAGTGAAAATTTAATAGAGATTATTTCCCCTATGGTAGGAACATTTTACAGAGCCAGCGCCCCTGGCGCAGACCCATGTGTTAATGTAGGAGATTTTGTAAATGAAGAGACTGTTGTTTGTATAATTGAAGCAATGAAAATAATGAATGAAGTGAAAGCGGAAACGGTAGGTGAAATTGTTGATGTTATTGTGAGTGATGGTGAGGCTATAGAATATGGTCAACCACTATTTCGTGTTAGACCATCGACAAAAGAAAATTGATTGGATTTTTATACGGAGCGTAATAAATAGCGGATACTCGAACTATGTTTTCAAGGATAATGATCGCAAATAGAGGCGAGATTGCATTAAGAATTATCAGGGCTTGTCGCGAAATGGGGATAGAAACGGTTGTAATATGTTCAAAGGCCGATGAAAGTGCAGCGTACTTAAAACAAGCAGACATTACCGTATGTGTTGGTCCTGCAGATGCCGAGAGCAGTTATCTGAATATTCCCAGTATAATTAGCGCGGCAGAGATAACGGATATTGAAGCGATTCATCCAGGATATGGTTTTTTGTCAGAGGTAAGTCATTTTGCAGAGGTTTGCGAATCTTCTAATATAGTATTCATAGGCCCTAGATCAGAAGTACTGAAAAAACTCGGAAATAAAACTGAGGCACGAAGAATTGCCATTGCTCATAAAGTACCGGTAGTTCCTGGTAGTGAATCTGTTATAAAAAGTCAGCAACAAGCATTAGATGTTGCACACAAGATTGGATATCCAGTAATTATCAAGGCTTCTTCTGGTGGAGGTGGGCGGGGAATGCGTGTAGCACATAATGATATAAGCCTTGTAAATTCACTGGCAATTGCACAGCGTGAGGCAGAGGCTGCATTTAAAGATCCTTCTATCTATATAGAAAAGTACATTGAAGATACGCGCCATGTCGAGGTTCAAATATTTGGCGATAATTACGGTAATATTATTCACCTGGGGGAAAGGGACTGTACCTTGCAGCGCAGGCATCAAAAGCTCATCGAAGAGTCACCTTCTCCTCACATATCTGAGCGCTTGCGGGAAGAAATATGCAAGGCAGCAATTAAGATTGCAAGGGCTGTAAATTACACAAATGCAGGTACTGTTGAGTTTTTAGTGGATAAAGAGGGTAATTTTTATTTTATAGAAGTAAATACTCGCTTACAAGTTGAACATCCTGTTACAGAAATGGTGACCGGTATCGATTTGGTTAAGCAGCAAATAAGGATTGCCTATGGGGAAAGATTGAATGTAAAACAGAAAAATATTCGTAATCAGGGTGTGTCTATCGAATGCCGAGTTTATGCAGAAGATCCTTACAATGGGTTTAGGCCTCAACCTGGAAAGATTACAACATACTATCACCCGGGAGGAAGGGGAGTAAGGGTTGATTCACATGTGCATGCTGGGTATGAAATGCCTTCATATTATGATTCATTAATATCAAAGTTAATCGTTTACCAAAGAACAAGGGAAGAAGCGATTGCTTGCATGAGAAGTGCATTATGTGAATATGTTATTGAGGGTATTAAAACAACCATCCCTTTGAGTTTAGAATTAATAACACATCCTCAATTTGCGAATGGAAATATTAATACAAATTTTGTAGAAAATCTTTTATCAAAAAACTAATAGTAATTTGATTAAGGTATAAGAATTATTTCTTGACACTATTTAAAAAGCATGCTAACTTATGTGTTCTTGAAATTTGCCACACAACATTCTCAATTATCAAACAGTTAGAATATGTACTGTGTGCATTTTACATTATCGGGTGTTCTCTAAAATGACACCAAATGAACTGTAAACGTAGGATATTCTTGTTGTAAAATCAGGGTACTTTAGCTAATAGTTTATTTTGTATTTGTTATTTATTTCTTTCTTGATACTGAAAAGGAGATTTTAAATGTTCGGTGGTAGGATAGTGAGTTTAATGTTGGGAGGTATTGTAGTTTCAGTTTGTTCATTAAGTTTTTCATTCTCTAATATCGCTATAGGGGCAGAATATACAGGCAATAGTGGCTGTAAATGTCACATGGGTAAGGGTTGCTTAGAGGGGGAAGAATATAAAGAAAGATTACATTCCAATACCTGGGAAAAAAGGTTAAAAGGAACACCCGATGCTGAAAATCCAGATTGTTTAAAATGCCATGCAACTGCCTATGGTGAGAAAATCGCAGAGGCTGGCAAAAAATATTTACCTAATGTGCAATGCGAGGCCTGTCATGGCCCAGGTTCAGAGTATAATAAGGTAAAAAATAACTATGAAGGTAAGGGCAAAGATGCATTTAAAGAATTATTGAAGAAGGATCCAATTACAGCCAGAAAAGTACAATACGATACTGGTCTAATTGTTGCCGGAATCAACGGTCCTGCAACTGTTAAGGAGCAATGTCTAAAGTGTCACTGGGAAAACAAGGATGATAAGAACAAATGCCCAAAAACAGATAAAGTGATGGATTACAAAGATGCTTTTAAGAAAGACGACCATCGTGACAACGATGAAATCGATGATGTAATAAAAAAGATGTCGCCAGATGATAAGAAAAAATGGGCAGCTTTATTACCAAAGGACGAAATTCTTAGTTCGCCATTAAAACCAAAGAAAAAGGAATAACTCTTTAAGCTTAAGAGTTATCGCTGAGGAGGATTTCCTAAATGGTTTATAAACCAAGAGAAAGCTTGATGACTGAAATATTATCAGGCGTAAAAAGACTTGAATTATCAGCGTTTTTAGCAATAGGTTTGACTATTTTTATATTATCGCCTGCAAAGTTATTTGCTGGCGATAATGGTCCATGCATTGAGTGTCATACAAAACCAGACAAACTGAAGGTTGCAGAAAAGGCAAAAATAGACCCTGTAACAGGTGAAATTAAAGTGTCTTCGATGTTAATCGACCAAGCTTCGTTTAAGGCATCAGCGCATGGTGGCGAAGACTTTTTCTGTATCGACTGTCACCAAGATTTAGACGGTAAGGATGTAACGGAAGGTCACAAACCAAACCTAAAACCGGTGGATTGTATTACCTTCTGTCATGATGATCCTGCCGAAGATTATCTGCAAAGTACCCATGTTAAGTTGATGCGGGAGAATAACAAGGATGTGCTAACTTGTAAGGACTGTCATGCTGGTTTATCATATCATTACACTCCAATGGGGGAGAAATCTCCCAGAGACGTTCCAAGGGGAACTGATCCACTTCACAGAAAGTTAACGATTGATGCTTGCGGTACTTGTCATCAGGATTATCTAAATAGTTACAAAAATAATGCACATGGTCAAGTCGCAACTTTAGGTCATACGACAACGGATGTGCCTGTGTGCTTTGATTGTCACGGTAAACATAAAATATTGAATTCCTCCGATCCTGAATCAAAAGTAGGGAAAGAAAGAATTATAGAAACATGTGGTAGTTGCCATGCGAATGCAAATGCAAGTTTTGTCAAGCATGTTGAGCATCCACAGATTAAAAATATTAAATATTACAAAACCTTACTTGCTGCTATAAAAAATGCCCGAAGTGATCCTGGAAATCTTAAAACAGTCATCAAAAGCCCACAAACAATTTTGTGTATTGTATTTGTGATGTATGTGGGAATATTGGCGTTTACGTTTTCCGCCTTCGGACTTCATTGCTTACTAAGTTGGTTTGCAGTGGTTCGAGATGAATACAGGAGAAAGGAGCATGGTGATGACGAGCAACACTAATTATATAAGGTTTCGCCTTTTTCACAGATTTTGCCATTTTTTGATAATTATCAGTTTTTTTGGTCTTGTTTTAACTGGGGTACCCTTGGCATTTAGTGGATATGGCTGGGCAAGATGGCTGTATGAGTTATTTGGCGGGTATCCAACTGCCGGTTACATTCATCGTATTTGCGCCCTTATAACTTTTTTTGCTGCATTTATGCATTTCATATTTCTTTTTTATAATGTATCGGTACAAAAGAAAAAGGGATTTTTCTGGGGACCGAATTCTCTCCTTATTCAGCCAAGGGATGTCTTTGATATAATCGGTGACATCAAATGGTTCCTTGGTATTGGGAAGCGTCCTAATTTTGATTGTTGGATATATTGGGAGAAATTTGAGTATTTATCTCTGATGTGGGGAACCCTTGTAATGGCAATTACAGGGTTAATATTATGGTTCCCCGTGCAATTTACTAAGGTTATCCCGGTTTCGGTTGCTAGTATAATCGATCTTCCTAGTATAGCCTTAATTGTTCACAGATACGAAGCCATTCTTGCTGCTGGTTTTATCTTCACAATTCACTTTTTCCATACTCATTTACTTCCGGAAAAAATGCCTGTTGATGAAGCGATTTTTACAGGCAGAATAACTGAGGAAGAGTTCAAACACGAGCGCTTAAACCAGTATAAAAGGCTTCAAAACCAACGGCAATTGGATAATTATAAAATTGCCCCGCCTTCTTTGTTTGTAAGTTTTCTAATCAGGCTGTTTGCAGTTCCAATTTTGATTACAGGGCTGATCATGGTTGGCCTGATGTTTTCAGCACTTCTCGTTTGGGCTATTTGATTTAGATTATTGAAATAATCCTAGCAATCAATTTGTTGCTATAAAGTCTGAAATTATTTAGAGAAAGTACTATTAGTGTTTTTGGTTTGCAGAATAACATGACTTACAGGGTGTTAATTGCAGATGATGAAGAACGCATGCGAAGAGTACTTGCTATGGTATTTGATGAAATGACAGATACTAAAGTTGTTACAACAAGCAATTGTGTAACAACTTTAGATTATCTTGACAAAGAGCGGTTTCATCTTCTCATAACAGATCTAAAAGTACCTGAAGTAGGAAGATTAGACTTTCTGAAAGCAATCAAATGTAAGGCGCCAGATCTTCCTGTAATTGTTCTTACCGCATACGGTTCTGTTGAATCTGCTATAGACGTCATGAAAGAAGGTGTTTTTGATTATCTTACCACACCTTTCGAAAATGACATTCTTAAACTAGCCGTAAAAAGAGCCCTGAAGATGAGTTCTTTGACAATTGAAAACAAATATCTACGCCAAGCACTTGAGTCTCAGTATAATTTTGAAAATATTATTGGTAATTCTCCGCAGGTATTTGAGGCTTTAAAGTTGGTCGGAGATGTGTCTAAAACTGATTCTACGGTACTGATAACAGGAGAAAGTGGAACGGGGAAAGAGTTAATAGCTCGTGCCCTTCATTATAATAGCAAGAGGGCAGGTGGTCCACTTATCGTACTGAATTGTGCTGCGATACCGGAAAATCTATTGGAAAGTGAACTCTTTGGTTATGAAAGGGGTGCATTTACCGGTGCTGAAAAGACAAAAAAAGGACGTTTTGAATTAGCGGCAGGCGGCACTTTTTTCCTAGACGAAATATCAGAAATGAGTGCTGCTATTCAAGCAAAGGTGTTGCGGGTTGTCGAGACAAAAGAGTTAGAACGTCTAGGTGGCACTGAGACAATAAAAGTAGATATTAGAATTATTTGTGCTACCAATAGAAATCTCGAAGATTTGGTCAAAGCAGGAAAGTTTAGAGAAGATTTATACTATAGAATCAGCGTATTTCCTATAACGTTACCACCATTAAGGGAAAGAAAAGAAGATATATTACCCCTAAGCAGGCATTTCCTAAAAAAGTTTTCAACTAAAATGGGAAAAGCACCAATTTCAGTGGGAAAAGAAGTTGAAAAAATATTTATGTTACATAAATGGGAAGGCAATGTTAGGGAATTACAAAATGTCATTGAGCGTGCTGTAATACTATGTAAAGGGAATGTTATAACAGCCGAACATTTACCTGTTTCTATAGTAAAGAGCTCTTATATCATTGAAAAAGAGAGGTATAACCCGATCGCGACTCCTCTTCAATTTGATATTCCACCAAATGGACTATCGTTGGATGCCTTAGAAAAACAATTAGTTACTCAAGCACTAGAAAAAACTAAAAATAATAAAACAAAAGCAGCTAAATTATTAGGATTAACAAGAGGAACTTTTCGATACAGGTTACTGAAATATGGTTTAGTAAATTAGTAGTGGTAAATATCAGCCATATCTAATTACAACTATTTTCACCTGAGAGTTATGAAGTTATAATAAGATGAATTAAATTTTTGAAAACATTTGAGTTGTGGCTGATTACAACCTTGATTATATTTATAAATAGACAATTAAATATGTATTTAAATTTCCGTAATATGCTTTTCTAAAGTTATGTTATGGGAAATTATCGTGCAGAAATTATTTTGGTACAAATTATGCTTCCGTTTAATAGCTTTCTAATTAGGAGTGTGTCTTTAAATTGTTCAATTTTACTAATGGTTATGAAAGGGGGTGGAAAAGGTTATGAAGAAGAGTATTTTTGGAGTAGTTGGTATTTTTAGTGTGTTTGCTCTTTTAGCTCAATCCGTTTTTGCAGCATGGGATAAACCATGTGATAAGAGACAGATTTTGGAAGCTTACTGGTGCGATGCATGCAAAGATGTTAGAGAGTTTACTGAATGTTCTGAAATAGGATATATTTGGGATTTTGCTAAACATCGTGCTGCCGGAGATAAAACACATACTGACTTACCGACCTGTTGGGCATGCCAGAAGATAGCATATAGTTGTGTAAATACCAACTGCAAAAAATATGGTGTGTGTCTGCCTGCGCCGAGTGCTTGTGATGAATGTGGTGATGATATTACAAGTAAAAAAATTTGGGCTAGGACTTTATTTAAATGTCCAAAGTGTAGCAAAGAAACCCCAGAACCGGGTAAAGGTTTCACGATAATGAAAGGTAGGTATGCGCCGCAAATTGAAAAAGCCGGTGATTGCGAAACCTGTGGTGTACCTCTTGAAGTTATATGCACAAAGTCAGGTACTTGTCCACATGTAGGAAAATAGGTGTATTTTACATAGATTTAGTTATTTACTTTTAGTAACTAGGAGGTAAAGGAGAAGCGATGAAAGGGAAGGGATTGATAGGAGCGTTGGTGGTGGGAGCGTCGTTGGTGGTGGGGGGTATAGCGAGTGCTGGGTTTATTCAGGGTACCCATGTGAAGACGGACATGCCATCGCCGTTTT
>JAUSDH010000219.1 GCA_030650655.1 Candidatus Brocadiaceae bacterium | reverse complement strand
AGCTTTTCTGAATATGTCAAAACCCTTGATGATTTCTTCTTTGATAACCTGCTGCATCTCGTCCCTTAGTGCAGTGGGATTGGCGTCAGGATTTTTCTCAAAGAAATCCCGTAGACACTGTTTTGTTCTCGGGACCTCGTTTTCCTCAAGGGTCTTTAGCAGTTCCTCCACCTTCTGGCATTGTTTGTCGGCTTCGCCTTTAAGCAGATAGACGATATCTTCTCTCTCCTGTTTCAGGTTTGCGACAAGCTTACGAAATGTATCGATCTTGTTTTCTAGTTCTTCCCCTGAGGCCAATAATGTCTTTTTCTCAATGGCTATTTGTGATAATGTTTGTGTGGTAATGCGGCTTATCTTTGATATGGCCGTATTGAGGACAATGTTCCCTTTTTCTAAAGAAAGAAAACGATTCAACGCCTCTTCCAGGTTCAATAGACCGCTTTGTGAAAGCTGGACTTCGTTATTGGTTACTTTCGCTTTTAACGCTTCTCTTGCGGAGATAGGCAATATTTCCTGTACCGTAAACCCCATCTCTTCCAAAACGTGTTTATTAAAGGCAGAAATTTCCTCAATCTCCTGAGGGTTTAGATTATCAATTTTATTTAACACAAAGAATATCTTCTGTGTAGAACCTTTTATCGTATCGAGGAGTTCTTTCTCAACCTGCGAGATGGGAACATCGGCGCTCATGAGGAAGAGCGCCGCATCCAGGTGGTCCAAGAATTCATAGGTTGTTTCCGTATTGTGGAGAAAAGTGGATCCGACTCCCGGCGTATCCACCAGCAGCATCCCTTTTTCAAGAAAAGGAGAAGGATACTCAATCCGTGCACATCGCACACTCCGGATATTTTTGGGATTCCCTTTTTCTGTAATATAATCGGCAAGTTCTTCTAAGCGAACCTTTTTTTCACCACCGTCCTGCATAAAAATATTACAGTTAATTTCATCAGCGTGCTTGAGAATGGTTACAACGGACGTCAATGGCACTACGGAAGAGGGGAGTATTTCCTTCCCGATCAGGCTATTGATAAGTGTCGTCTTGCCCCTTTTAAATTGTCCGAGGATCACCAGGTTGAAGCAATTTGATAACAGGTGTTCCTTGACCGTGAGCAATCGATCGTCTATCGTATCTGCATCTTCCTTTGTCAGTGTTTCGATATTTTCGATGACGGTTAGTATTTCTGACTTGTATTTTATAAATTCTTCTAACATAAGATAAAGAGTCCTGAAATAAGGCGTAACAAAAAACCCCTGTCAAAACTGTTGGCTTCGACAGGGGTTTTATCAATAAAAAAACTCCTATCGAAGCATCTAACTTCAATAGGAGTTATCAGCTACAAGGTAGCATTTAGGCGAACTCCATCGCCGTAATATTTAAATTACGGTTGTAATATAATAAGCATGTATTTTTTTGTCAAGCCAATTTTTATTTATTTGGATTTTGTCATTTGTTGTGCATAATATAACGTTTTAATATGATAGTATATTTGATTATTACTTGTTGTATTATAGTATTACGATGTGAAAACTTTAAACAGGTTTTTAAAATTGTGACGAGTAGCGAATCTCGGGTGGCGGATACAACAGCGCTCGTCACCTGTCATACGTCACTGGGCATTCATTTTATATTTGGTTGCAGCTATGCTGCGGATGATATTATGGTTAAAGCAATTGTATGAGTCTACCATCTTTTCTACCACTTTTGATTACTGGTGTGACCGGGGTGCCTGGTTACAGTGCGTTTAAGTATTTTCATTCAAAATACCCTGACCACGTGACGGCCATTCGTCCTGTCCGATACTGGCCGCTGCGGGAGAAGGGAATCATTCCTCTGGATATAGAAGACCGCAAGGGGCTTGCAGCTTTGATGAAACAGAAGCGGTTCCACTCGGTTTTAAATGGGGCCGGGTCGTGTGCCTTGAAGTCTTGCGAAATGAATCCTATACTGGCGTATCGTGTGAATGTGCAAGCGGCATTAAATATACTGGAAGTAATCGGGGATCATGATATTCAACTGATTCATCTTTCTACAGACTTGGTATTTCCTGGGAAATCAGAGGGACTCTATACAGAAGAGGATCCGGTGTCTCCCGTCACGATGTATGGTAAGACCATGGCTATAGCCGAAGAGATCATTATGTTAAAATATCCTTCCGCAGCGATTTTCCGGATATCACTACCCATGGGAATCAGCGTCAATGGGCATGCAGGGGCTATTGATTGGATACTGTCCCGGTTTAAAAAGAATAATCCAGCCACATTATATTTTGACGAGGTCAGATCGCCGTTTTATTGCGAAGATTTTAATGGGGTTATAGAGCATGCCCTCAGGAATAAAATTCGGGGTATTTATCATCTTGGCTCTCATCGCCATCTCAGTCTTTATCAGATAGGACAGATCGTAAATAAGGTGGGCGGATACGCACCGCATCTGTTAAAAGGTTGCATGCGAAAGGAAGCAGGCCCCATGCCACCGAGGGCAGGGAACGTTACGATGAATAACAAGAAGCTTATCCAGGCGTTAGGAATAGACCCGTTTTGCAAATGGCCTTACCTGGAACACCACGTTCCCAGCGGGAAAGAATGGCATTACGACCGTCCTTCTCATTTTGTCTTTCATCCCGAACAGATTCATACGTGTCTTTACCGGATTCCCGTTGCCTGCTGAAAGAGTTGGTGCTGCGGGGAATGGCGCGGTTAGCTGGATTGTATAGGAGTTACATTTTATTCATGTGGGTTCTTGGTGATGGTAGACAAAAATCCCACCTCCTCCCCCTGTCCCCCTCCGGAGGGGGATAAAGGGGGAGGAAGGGGGTTGTAAACTTGTCCTCATGAAAATGGGGAATAGCCCAAAAAAAACACAACTCCCTGAAACCCCCTTTTCTAGGGGGGACTTGAAGCAGGCCCTATTTATTAATGGGGATTAACTCGGCTTTGAACCCAGCAGCGTTAATATTTCGTCCGCCGCGTGTTCGGATGCCCCCGGTTTTGCTATCTCATTCATGAGCAGGGATAACTCATGAATACAAGCCTGTCTTTTTTGAGGATTGTTGAGTAATGGTATTGCCTGATTGACAAGCCAGGCGGAATTCGCTCTGCACATAAGACGTTCTGGGACAATCATCTTGCTGGCGAGTTTGTTCACGAGTCCAATGAAAGGGGTGATCAGGAATGGCTTGGCTATAAAATAGGCAATGGGCGATATTTTGTAAGCGATAATCATCGGCTTGAGGTAGTAAGCAATCTGTAATGTGATTGTGCCTGAGCCTGCTATGCAAAGGGTGGATGCCTTGATTACTTCATGTACGTTCCCTACGACAACTTTGTAAGGGGCGTTGAATTCTTTTGTAATTTCACATATAAGATCAAAATGTTGATCATTGCTACAGGAGATGAGAAACTGTGCCGAAGGGATTGTATGGTGTATCTGTGCTGCTGATTGCAGGAACAAGGGCAATAACCGAACTATTTCCTGTCTGCGGCTGCCAGGAAGAAAAGAGACGATAGTTTCTCCCAGTTGTTTTTTTAGTTCGGTAACAAATCCTTCATCAACACCCTCTTTATGAATTTCGTCAAATAACGGATGTCCTACATACGTGACAGGGATGCCGGCTTTTTCATAAAATGGTTTTTCGAAAGGGTAAATAACGAGTAGCCTGTCTACCAGTTTTTTTATCTTTTTTACACGCCACGGCCCGTGCGCCCAGAGCTGTGGACTGATATAATAAATCACGGGAATCCCGAGTTTTTTAGCTGCTCTGGCTATATAGAAATTGAAACCGCAATAATCAATCAATATGACCGCGCTAGGCCTTTCCTGCCTTAGGAAGTGGATACAATCCTTTTTCATTTCAAGGAAAGTTGATATTTCTGTCAAGGCGTGAAGCCACATTAAAGATTTGTGAGTCATGTCGTGGAGACCGTGTAATCCTGCCTGTAACATGTTTTCTCTTCCGAGTCCGTAAAATGTTATCTTGGGATCTTTCTCAAGTAAACAGCGCATGAGGTTTGCGCCGTGAATATCTCCCGACGACTCTCCTGCGCTCATGAATATTTTCCTGGAAATTTCAGGCATGAATTACCTTTAAGATATAAGAAACAAGGGTTACGATAAAAAGTACGGGTGTTAATAGCCAAACGAGAACCAACACAAAAGATGTGTCTATACAAAACAGGCCATAGTGTACATCGAGAGCAAACAGGAGGAGACATATTATGGGGAAGACAATAAGGAATATAACAATCGTGTAAAAAAAGACGGCGTGATTGTTGTGTATCAGGAAAAAAGAAAGAAACGTGTTAGACGTATAAAACAAGATGAGTGTAAATGAGAACAGCTTTATTTTGGCAAAAAAATAGCTGATAGCGGATGCTATGAGGGATGCGAATGCTATGAGTAGTAATACATAAAAAAATCCCAGCATGATTGACATAGTTTATTTCATGCCGGGATTTTTTCAAGATAATTATTTAAGCATTCACAAAAAGTTACTTTTTATCGGGGAAAAAGTCCTGTTTCACACTAAAAGATAAGTTAAGGTGAGGCCTCAAATAGACAAGCCAGAACGCTATACCGACAAGAATAACCCCGCCAATGATATTTCCCAGAGTGACAGGGAAAAGATTATTTACAAAAAATCCCTGCCAGGTAAGTTGCGAGAGGTCTAATGTTTTTCCTGCCATTTTTTCTGCTGCAGCAACGACTTCGGGATGTTTTTTTAATATCACACCCATGGGAATGAAGTACATGTTTGCAACACAGTGTTCAAATCCACTGGCAACGAAACCACCGATGGGGAAAACAATCGAAAGTATCTTGTCTGCCACGCTCCTGCCGCTGAAACATAACCAGATAGCAAGGCATACCATTGCGTTACAGAGGACGCCCCTCGCCAGGGCAGCCGAAAAAGAGAGATTAACCTTTGTGTTGGCGATAAGCAGAGCCTTTGCGCCGACCATATTGTGAAAAAATTCCCATTGATGCGTTTGAGACATCCAGTAGACCATCGTGAGACTGCCTATCAAATTACCAATAAATGAGACAATCCAGTTATTGAGCATTTCATACGTCGTGATTCTTTTACTAATATAACCCATAATAATTAAGCAATTGCCCGTAAAAAGTTCTGCGCCGCCAACTACGACTAACATAAGTCCGAGGGAGAAGACAATACCTGCAATCATAGAATGAAGTCCGAAGTGCAGGTTGGAGTCGCTTATTACAAAGGTGGCGAATTGTGCGCCAATGGCAATATAGACCCC
>JAUSDH010000206.1 GCA_030650655.1 Candidatus Brocadiaceae bacterium | reverse complement strand
CGCAATGGCAGATAACATAGTGCTTGAGGTTAACACCAAAAGGCTACGCCCTTCTCAAACACTCGAAACGTTAGCTTGAACTTTAGGAATTTTAGTTTACCCACGAAAGGCACGAAATATACGAAATTATATTCGTGTCGGCGGCAACTACGGCTGCGCGCGGAACGTTGTGCTATCAAACACAATATTATTTATTGCTGTAAAGATTATTTGTAAAGAGGTTTGCCTGTGAGACAACATAAAGTAATTGCAGAAAAACATTCTGATTCTTTATGTAGCTTACCCGCTTGGATTATAAGATTCTGTAGTTGAAAGGAGGTGTAACATGAATTGGAGAGAAAGAATAACCGTTGATCCGCTTGTATGCCATGGAAAAGCCTGTATTAAAGGGACTCGTATTATGGTATCGGTTATACTGGACAACCTGGCAGAAGGCATTAGTGAGGGCGAAATTTTAAAGAGTTATCCCTCACTAAGGTCTGAAGATATTAAAGCAGCCATATCCTATGCTGCGGAATTGTCTCGTGAAAGACTGGTATCTGTACCGGAATAAGTTAATATGCAGTTTAAGATAGACGAAAATCTGCCGATTGAAATTAAAGCAGAATTCGTGGCAAAGATAATCAATTATAAAAAAGCAGAAAAGAAGCTGTCTACACTCACGGTAAAAATTTATAAGGAAGTTTAAACATTTTCAGGAGATAAATTATGATTTCTTCAGTTTTATTCGAGATTGAAAAGAAAATTAGAGAGCTATCTCAAAAAGAACAATTATGGTTGATCGAGCGACTTGCTCATGGTTTACGGGAACGCACATTAAAAGATCAAGGCATTTTAGAGAACCAACTTGCTGCTATGGCGTCTGATCCAGAAATCCAGAGCGAATTGAAAAAGATGGGTGAGGAATTTGCCTTAACAGAATCGGACGGGTTAGAGAAGGTATAATGGCCATTCACCGTGGAGAGATTTATTTTGTAAATTTGAATCCTGTCAAGGGGAGAGAACAGGCAGGTGATCGTCCAGTATTGCTCTTATCTATAGATGCTATCAATAAGCTGCCTCTTGTAATAACGGTTGTTGTTGGGACAAAAGGTGAAAATATTTCTCGTGATTATCCAACCAATGTCCGTGTGTCACCAACAGAGAGTGGACTACCAATGGAGACAGTTTTCTTGTGTTTTCAGATTCGATCATTAGACCCTAAAAGATTTCCAGAAAAACTATCTGGTAAGGTCTCCGATGAAGTAATGGAAAAGATTGAAAATGCTGTAAGGTATTGTCTCGGATTATAAATTCAGCCGCGATATTCAAAAGAGCAAGGAACAATGGAAACAATGAAGCCCTGCCTGCAACGGACAAATAGCATGGCACAAAAGACTAACTGATTTTAAACCCTTTGGGCTTCTTTTATGCCGGAGTCGTTAGCGGAATATATGGCCAATTTTCAAAGAAAGAAGTGTAATGTTTATATAAAGAAAACAAATGAAGTTACATTTAGGAATTTTAGTTTACCCACGAAAGACACGAAATATACGAAATTATATTCGTGTCTTTTAGCGTGTTTTGTGGGTAATATCTACTTCCGATGGTAGTCTGATTTGGTTGAGATTCAGGGGAAGCAGTAGCTTCGGATTCAGGCTGCGTTCCCATGCAGGAGCATGGGAACGAGGTGGAAACTGTGAATGAGATGGATTTCCATCTTCCGGTCTTTTTCCGTGTTCTCGGTGTCTCTGAGTTAAAACCGATTCTCTTAGCGTATCAGTTCACCCCCCCTCCCCTAACCCCTCCCACCAGGGGCGGGGGAAAAACGTTTCCTCCCCCTCGATGGGGGAGGTCAGGTGGGGGTGCTTGTTACCTCTTAGCAAATAAAGGGCATATTGCAATACGACCCTACAAGCTTCTTAAGACGCTGAGGAACTCCTCGGCATTGGCAAAGCCTGTAATCGTTTTATCACTGGCTATAACTCCATCCTTATTGATAAACACGATGGTGGGCAATCCTACAATTCCGTATTTCTCCCAAAGCTGTTTGATCTTCAGGTCGTTGGTATTGGTACAGTCGATTTTAATGTTCACGAATTTTTTCAGTTCTTTCATGACTTCCGGATTTGCATACGTAATCTTCTCAAACTCCATACAGGCAGCACACCACGATGCCCAAAAATCAATCATTGCCGGCTTGCCTTCCATCCTGGCCTGTCTTAGTCCTGCTTCCTCACTCACCACCCAATTTATTTTCTCCTGAGTTGTTGCTGATTGGGCTGGAGTTGTGGCGGAAAAGGGGGGAAGAATAAGTCCTTTGATTATGAGGTGTCCTACAAGGAAGTATGTCCCGAAGATAAAGGCGATAAGGCCAAAAGTCCTCTTTGCACGATGAAAGTTCGTACTCTCGTGAGTGAGTCTGTCGAAACCTCCGGAAAATACCGCTGTAACAATTAAAAACAATCCCAGGATGATGATGAAGGCGCTCTCTGAGATAATGAGCCTTACATAATAAAGTGCCGCACCGATTAACAGGAGTCCAAATATTCTTTCGACCGTTTCCATCCAGACTCCTGATTTCGGCAGTGCCTTGATAGCGCCTGAAAACGTGCCTAACACAATCAGAAGCACGCCAAGTCCCCAGGCAAAGACAAAGAGCATCCAGAATCCCAGGAATTTGTTTCCTGTGCTTGCAATATAGACTAACAAACTAGCCAGGGCAGGACCAATGCAGGGCGAGGCTACGATCCCCGAAACCAAGCCCATGACAAAAACCCCGATAATTCCCTTTCTCGTTCCAGTTCCCAACCGATCTGAGAGAAAGGATGGCACCCGTAGGTAGTACACTCCAAACATACTCAGGGCGAGTCCAATAAAGACTGCTACGACAAACCCTATAACCCATGGGCTTTGCAGGGCCGTGCCAAACAATGACCCGGTAGAAGCGGCGGCCACACCCATCGCAGAATATACAATGGATATGCCCAGGACGTAAATCAGTGAAAGAAAAAAGGCTGTCAGTGGCTTCCTGCCTGCGGATTGGTCGCTGGCGGCCTGTCCGCCAATTACGGCGACAGTGATGGGTATCATGGGATAAATACACGGAGTAAAACTGAGTCCAATACCAGCCAGAAAAATGAGGATGAATGATACAAAAAGCCCCCTGCGTTCAATAGTATTCTGAAAACCTGCAGGTTTCGGCTTTTTATCAGGTTTTGAAATGGGAAGGATTTGTTTTTCTTCTCCTTGTGATACGGACATACTCCAGGTGGATGATTCGATTTGTATCGGCAGGGTAAATTCTTCGGTTTTTGGGACAAAGCAGATTTTGTCAGAACATCCCTGATAATGCACCTTGAGTTTTATATTGTGTTGACCTGCCGGGATGTCTTTTGATGCCTGAAGGAATAATTTCGCCTCCAGTTGCTCTTCGTAAAGCACAACTTCTTTCTCCATGAAGGGGTCGAACTTGATTTTCCCAGCAGGAAGCACTATTGATACTATGGTGAATTGACCAGAAACTCCGCTTTCTACCTTGATTTGATCCTTGTAAATATGGTGGTTGGGAGCGATTGAGATGGAAACGGTAACTGGTATAAGATCACTGGCAGAAACGTGGTCATTTAAGAGAGTCGTGCTTACTTTAAACGGAGAAATTTCCCCAAAGGTTTTGAAGGGAAATAATAGCAATATGAAAACAATAGCAAATAAACCCTTCATAAAGAAACCTGTTTTCATGGCATATTCTCCTTATTCGAATATATAGTAAACGCCAAAAGAGTTGTCATTGCGAGGAGGAACGGTTGCGAGGCAAAGCCGAAGCAAACTATTGGCGAGATTCCTCACTTCGTTCGGAACAGGCTCCGCAATCCGCAATCCGCAATCTCAAAACAGGGATTGCTTCGCTGTCGCTCGCAATGACGTTTTATGTTAACTTATGTAATATATTAACTATAGTGTATTTTATTTGGTTATTTGTCTATATTCCCCAAAAATCTTACTCTTCAAGTTCCTTAATACCTTGAGTTTTCACAAGCAATTCAACGATGAGATTGAATTCGTCTTTTGTAAACCAGTCTTTTTTTAAATCTTGCCTGGCTTGTATACGCATATCTGAAACGCACTTTTTCCAATCCTTCCTG
>JAUSDH010000205.1 GCA_030650655.1 Candidatus Brocadiaceae bacterium | reverse complement strand
TCGCAATGGTCTTGCCATAGTTTTGCATTTTGTCTATTCCTCATTGCTTGTCAATTGTAGAGTAATATGAAGGTTTGCCTCGTGCCCTGTTCTAATAGAGCGTCACGGAGTGTTGATGAAAAAAACTTCATACCTGATGTCCTTTTTGCGGTTTCGACCGAAGCCGCTTGGTTGATTTGACAGCTCTCTTTTTTTCTCCAAATTTAGTTATTAATGTCTGAATTCTTTCAGGTACGCCCCATGCATCATGCACTTGAGAATTGTCTTCGATCGTCGTCTCCATCCGGTCCAGCAAATCTTGATCAAATTGGACACATTCTTCAAGCAAGGTCATGGTCTTCTTAGAACTTTCCCACGTACTTGATTCTTCAAGACGGCGAACTAGGGCTTGCGCCATTCGTAGACGTGTAGATTGGTGTGCAGCAAGAATTGATACTATGTCCTCTGCAACTTCTGAAACTAGCTTGCCACGGATAGCATATCCTTGGTATTTTCCTATAAAGCCGTAAGGATTTTGCTCAGAACGCAGTGGAATGACTAAAATGTCTCTCCCCATTGCGAACCCAACCTCTTGATCTGTCCAGTTACTTTCATGAAAATCAGGCGTGAGTAGAGCAGCCATTGCCTCCATAGTTCTAAGTGCCTCTTCTATTTCATCCTGCCATGCTTTTGTCGGTTTAATATCAGCATGAGCTACAAAGCAGGAAATGTTATAGAAGTTGAGTGCCACCTTCAGTTGTTGCGCGGTCACTTTATAAGTGGCAACATGACTAAGAAATAATCTAAAGTAGTGTGGCGTCCAAACACTCATAATTTTATTAAGCTAACGTGCCAGCTCAGGGGCGTGCAGCGGCGCTTGCGCCGCGGAGCGTCCCGCTGGAGCATGCGTTTGGGGTCAACCCTTCATTGTTCAATAATTAATGGTTTTACATTTCATCTTTTTCTCATTGATTGTCAATTGAAATATGAAGGTTTACCCCAAGACCTTGCCTGGAGTGGCTTGTTAGCCCGCATATGTTTTAGTGTATTTACATTTCGGGAAGTTTGAACACACCCCAAACTTATTTCCAGCATTTATACCATGTCGTGCCACGCGCAACACAAGTTCTCCTCCACAGTCTGGGCACAAATTTATAGTTTTTTGAGTTTCATTGATTTCGATAAGAGAATAAACTTGTTTTGACTGAACAGTTCCGATTAAAACAGCAAGTTGATTTCCTTCCACTAAATCGATAGGTTTATCTGCTGCGAAGTTTTTTGCTTCCTGAGTAAATAATCCCGATGTAATAATCATTACACCATTTGCTTGTTTGGCAGTCATCACGCCATACATTTCTCGAACAACTCGAACATCTACCTTGTAACTCCGCCATTGTTTGCACTGGACTAAAAACAGGTTTCCGTCTTTTTTCAAAACTAAATCGACCCCACCATCCGGACCAATGCCATAGTTTTCAATTACGGAATAGCCTTTACGACGGTAAGCTTCAGCGACTAATTCTTCAAGCTCTTTCCATGAAAGAGATTTTATTGAATTAAGGCCCTTTTGTTTATCCAGTAATTTCCTTTTTCGTAGCGAGTTGAAAAATGAAATTGGAGCAGGAATAAATAAGACAAGAGCTAAAATAATGGCTACTTGCGGGGCAGCACCAGCAATTACTTTGAGAACCCAGTTTTGAAAATTAATAGCTGGCACTATGAATTTAAGCACAACATATGTGGTTATGGAAAGAATTACACTTACCCACCATGGAGTCTGGGCCAACAAGTTCAATATGGTTTCATTCTTTCTTGCCATGATATTCCTCTTTTCGGGCTAACTAATAATTATACAGAAATAATTATGTAATCGTTGGGAAACACAGAAAATAATCTGTATATCACAATATTCCTTGACCTTTACAGGATTTCTTATTAATTTATTCTAATTGCTTAGTTAGTTAAATCAAGGGAATTTTAATGCATAAGAGGCCTAATTTAGCAAGTATTTAAAAAGGTGACAAATGGCGCGTAGCAAGTGACGGGAATATCACTTGCCACCTGTCACTTGATACTTGCCACTTATGTATTGGTTGTTGCTGTGTCGTGTTATAGTATTGGCACGAAAATACCCCTCACCCAGACCCTCTCCCACAAGGGGCGAGGGAACTTTCCCTCCCTCGATGGGAGGGATTAAGGGAGGGTGATATATTTTCATGAGGACAAGTTTTATCAAGTTTTTTACAACCCCCTTCATCCCCCTTTGGTAAGGGGGATTTGGCTGCGCTGCAATATTCTGTGTAATTCCGTATATCTGTGGTAGATTATGTTATGAAAGTGTCCGTTATTTTAGTCGGGGCAGGTCTTGGATTGCGCATGGGCGGGGCTATCAAAAAACCCTTCCTGCAAATTCACGGCAAACCCATTTTTCTTCATACGATTGAACGTTTTGCCCAGAACGATAAGATCGGTGAAATTATTCTCGTTGTTGGTGAAAGCGAGATAAAATCCTTGCGTGATACGTGGCAAAATGCCCTTGATACTTACAAGATAAAAAAAATTATCCCCGGCGGCAAAAGACGCCAGGATAGCGTATATAACGGGCTTTGCCAGGTCAGTAGCGATGCCGAAATTATCCTTATCCACGATATCGTCAGACCTCTCGTAAGGAATGAACATATCAATGCAGTTATCGCTAAAGTAAAAGAGTCGGGCGCCGCTATCCTCGCAGCACCCATGAAGGCAACAGTCAAGGAAGTTGGAGACAATTTTCGCATTCAGCGAACGATACCGAGGAACACCCTCTGGATGGCCCAGACCCCACAGGGGTTCGAGAGTAAATTAATTTTAAAAGTATTTAGTCAGTTTAAGAACTCGGATATAGAATTTACAGACGATGCTCAGATGGTGGAAAAGGCAGGCTATCCCGTTTATATTGTGCCCGGCACAGATGAAAATATCAAAATTACAACACCTGAGGATATTCGCCTAGCTGAAGCCTTACTTGGTCAGTAAATATCATAACCAGTCAAGTTAGAAAGTCCCCTCTTGGGAGGGGATTTAGGGGTGGGTAAGTCGGTAATTCGTGAGATATTCACTGAGATTTCACGACCAAGGGACCCACCCC